>DATGQM010000307.1:0-4920 GCA_035304205.1 Arenibacter sp.
ACTGCCACGGGCATGGACAATACGTTCCGGTATCCGTTCGTGGTCAAAACTTGTAATCTTTTCCCTGAGTATAAAATCCTCCAACAAGGTCGAGCCCCGTTCCCCCGTCTTTAAGGAGTTGTTGGTGTCGTTGATCTTTAAACCTTGCCGGGAAGTAAGGGGTTTGCCCGTAGCATCTTTTGTAACGGGATTGAGCTGTTCTATTTTCGAGGTTTTACCGTATTTACTTTTCATAACCTTGATATTAATTTATTATCATTCAATTTAAGGTCCCCGATTCCAAAATAGTGACTCAAAAAGAATTTTAATTACTGCTATCCTCATATAAGAAAATCATTCTTGGGACCTCCGTTTTGCTCCCAAAGTATTGTTGGCGCAATAAATGCGTTCGCCCTGTTTTTATACAGTTAAAAAATAATCGGATAGGCTCCGCGCCCATTGCCATCATCCCATAAATTTATGAAATGAAAAATGACGATAAGGGCTTGTATGTGCAGGATGCATGGGATTCAAGTAATATTGCCGTCATCGTTGCGCATCCCGATGATGAAACCTTATGGTGCGGGGGCACTCTGCTTATGCACGCCAATAGCGATCGGTTCATCGTTTGTTTGTGCCGGGGAGCGGATGCCGATAGGGCACCCAAGTTTAAAAAAGCACTCTCCGTTTATGGGGCCCAAGGAATAATGGGGGATCTGGATGATGGCCCGGAGCAGATACCGCTCAACAAAAATGTAGTAAAAGAGGCCGTTCTCGACCTATTGCCCAAATTTAATTTTGATCTTATAATTACCCATGATCCCTTCGGGGAATATACCAGGCATCTGCGCCATGAAGAGATCGGGGAAGCGGTTATCGGATTATGGGAACAGCAAAAGATCCGTACCAAGGAACTATGGACCTTTGCCTATAGCGACGGAAATGAAAAATGTTATCCAAGGGCAATACCTAATGCCGACCGCCTTCGGGTGCTTCCCATGGAAATTTGGAAAGAGAAATATAGGTTGATCACCGAAGTATACGGTTTTGGAAAATCCGGATTTGAGGCCAGAACTACCCCAAGAAAGGAGGCCTTCTGGAAATTTGGGACCCCTGTGGAGGCCAAAGCATGGTTAAAACAGGGAGGATCCTACAATAGGACCATTTAACGATTTCGTATGAAAGTTTTGGTGCTTTATGATTATCCGCCCTCTCCCGGTGGCCTGGCCACCCAGGGAGACCTCCTCTATCGCGGACTTTTGGAACTGGGAGTGGAGGCCCATGCGGTGCATTTTGAATCCGCTCAGGAAAAGGAATGGTATTATCGTTGGTTTGGGCCCGATGTTGTGGTGGGGGTCGGGTATTGGGGCCATACGCCCCATCTTATACTCCATCCCCAACGCTATGGCGTTTTATCGGTACCTTGGCTGGTGGCCGATGGGTATATTGCCAATTATCAGGAAGTATTGAACGATCTGCCCCTTATTCTTGTCACCTCCAATTGGGTAAAGGAAATGTATGTCAGGGATGGTATTAAAGCTGAAAATATTGAAGTACTCCCGGTCGGCTGTGACACTACTTCGTTTATTCCCTTCGATAAAACGGATCCCAAGATTGTAGCGGTGCGGGAATCTTTGGGCATTTCCTCCGACCAATTGATGATCCTTACGGTGGGCGGGGATGCTGCTTCCAAAGGGGCACAGGAAGTAATGCAGGCCATGGCCCTAATAGATACCAAGGCCCCGGATTGGAAATACGTCTGTAAAGTCTGGCCACAGGCCAGGACCAGGGCGCAAAATCTATTGGATCTGGAATTGGCAAACCATTTGGGCCTAGAAAAAAATGTTATCTATACCACCAGTAAAATTTCAAGGAATTTTATGCCCTATCTTTTAGCGGCCTGCGATATTTATGCGGCGCCCTCGCGTTTGGAAGGATTTGGGATGCCGCAGGTAGAGGCGGGGGCCTGCTGTAAACCTGTGATAGGTATTAACGCCATGGGAATGTTGGATACCCTGATACAGGATAAAACGGCCCTTCTTGCCGGGGTGGCCCAAAAAATTGTAGTAAACGAAGTGTTTTTGGGGAAAGAATCGGGGTTCGAGGGCAAGCAGCGGGTGGAATTCGATATTCCCAGAACGGTGGACTACCGTGCAAACGTACAGGATATTGCACGGTATATGCTAACACTTATGGAGGATGAAAAATTACGGGAAAAATTGGGACAGGCAGCAAGGGAACATGTGGTGGAGAATTTCGATTATCGGGTAGTGGCCAGAAAATTTGTACGGATAATCCGTGATAGGCTGGGAATAAATTAAAAGGTATGACTTCAAAAGATCGGGAATCGATAGAAGGGACAAAAAGGGCCGCCGTGGAAGTGCTGTTGCACAATTCCAAGGGCCCGTTCGATAACCTGCCCAGGACCGCGGGCTGGGGGTATCCGGAACCTTACACTAGGGATCTTTTAATTGCAGTCTTCGGGATAGCCGTGACCCCTAATCCGGAACTTCTGGAAACGGTACGGAATCTGTTGCTGGTACTTGCCGAAAATCAATCCGAAAAGGGACATATCCCTTCCCTTGTACACGATAGGAACGATCGGGGTGCCAGTGATACCACGCCATTGTTCCTCATTGCTGTGGCCATTTTCAGAAAAGTATCGGGAGAGACGGGGTTTTTGGACGATTCCCTAAAAAAGGCAATGTTGTGGATGGAATACCAAAGTCCGACCGATTCGTATCTTACCGGTCAGCTTCCTACCAGCGATTGGAGGGACGAACAATGGGTACTGGGCTACGGGCTCTTTGTAAATACCTTGGTCTACACCTATCTGCGATTATTGAAGCAGGATGCACGAGCGGGGAAATTACATATGGAAATGGAACGGTTTAATTTAAGCCCGGTCCATACCGGACAACTTGATCGGGTGCAGGAAGGTATTTTTGATCCGCCCGGACCGTATTATGCCCTGTGGTTCTATAAGATCTACAAGAGCGAACGGTTTGATCTGCTAGGAAATAGTCTGGCCATCCTATCGGGTGTACCCAACTTGGCGCGAGCCGGGAAAATAATCGATTGGATAGAAAGGGAAAATACCCGGATGCTGGGAAGCGGGGATTTGTGTATTGATCTTGCACCCAATTTTTTTCCCTTCATAGAACCGGGGGATATTGAATGGCGTTCCAGATACGAACAGTTCAATAGGCCGGGGAACTATCATAACGGGGGAATATGGCCTTTTATTTCGGGCTTTTATATTGCGGCCTTGATAGCCGCCAAAAGATATGACTTGGCCGAAAGCAATTTATTGGAATTGACGAACCTCCTAAAAAAAGCTCGCAATAAGGAACTGGAATTCGGTTTTAATGAATGGTACAAGGCGCAGGACGGGCAACCCATGGGGCAGGATTGGCAAACCTGGAGCGCTTCCAGCTATCTGTACGCGGCAAAATGTGTGGAATTAAGGAGTACACCCTTTTTTGATGACTTCCGATGGAAATGATCAAATAAATATACGTCGGGGATCCGTGTTTATTAGATCGTATTGGCCGCACTTTCAATCTATTTTAATGCCCCGAATTTTAGGGTCTTTGCGCAATCCGATGCAATGATCAGGCCTCCCGCCATCATAATAATATCCTTGATGACCAATCTTCCGGCACCCGATAGATAGGGAAATCCGTAATGGGGGGTAGGCATATCCCCGCCGAGGTTGGGTACGTATACCTCCGGGGTAGTTATCAAAAAGGAGAGGGTGACCAAAGCCATTCCAAAGGTCAACAATCCGCCCCATAATCCGATTTTGGGAAACCATATTCCAAGCAATACCAAGAAACCGAAAATTACGATTACGGTTCCCAGGCCATAAGAAAAGGCGTATGTCCGGTTCTCTTTGTGCCATTCAATGTTTTTGGAGACCATCTGTCCTTCCCTATTTTTATGCAGATTATATTCCGCCACGCTCTCATTTTTATCATTAAGGGCCGTTTTCCCCGAGTTTTTATAAAAAAAGGACATTAAGGGGCTATTGGTCACGAAGGGTACAATACCGTCGGCCTCATATTGGAAAGCTTTGAGTCCACCGATCCAAACCATGACGATAAATACGGCGATGCGCATAAAATTGATATATTGGGCCTGGCTTCCCACTAAAATATTTAGTAAAGTCTTCATATGTTTTTTATTACCTGGCAAAGGTATAGGCTGAATCGTACCGGGGAAATGGATAAAAAAAGATATAGGATGGATTATTTTGCCACTATGGAAATACCGACGTCCCTGCGATAATGTAATGGGGACATGCCCACATTTTTTTTAAAGTAACGGCTAAAATAATACTCATCATCAAAATGTAGTTCCATGGCTATTTCCTTTACGGATTTGTTGGTAAGGTGCAATAGCTTCTTGGATTCCAGGATAACCCGCTCCTGTATGAGTCGTGTCGGGGTCTTTCCGATTTGTTTTTTGATCTGCTTACTGAGGGTACTTGATGATAGTCTTAATTCCGAGGCGTAGAAAGAGGGACTCCTTTCCCTTAAATAGTATTTTTCTATCAGCTCCTGAAAAACGATAATATGTTTATTTTCTATTTGATCTAGTTCCGCATGTCCTATCAATATCGACTTTTCCCTACTACAGAGGGCCAAAATGAGCTGTAAATATGATTTTAGGACTGCATTTGAATAAGGATTTCCCGATTCGTTATCTATTTTCATCTTTCGGACGATCTGCTTTATCTCATCAAAATATTCATTGGAAATACCGATATGTGGGGCAAGATAGATGTTGTTAAATAGCAGGCCATTACAAGCGACCTCCTTTTTGTGATATTCGATACAGTAAAAGTCCCCATGGAATTTCAATAGCTGTATGGCCGTTTTAGTATCTCCCGACCATTTAAAGTTCTGGTAGGGGGAAAGAAATAATATGGTATTGCCC
>DATGQM010000308.1:0-5075 GCA_035304205.1 Arenibacter sp.
CGGGCCAAGAACAATGATCCCCACTTTCAAACTCCCCGATTTGGCAATGGCAAATCCAAAATTATATTCCAAAATTCAATTAAAGAATTAAATACTACTTTTGAACACTTAATTAAAATTCGATACGCTTGAACCGATTTATCTATTTATTCCTTGTTTTATCCTTTTGGTCCTGCAAACAGGACAAAAAGGGAAACTCCCCAATGGGCGTGCTCCAAGAATCCCCGACTATTGAATATGCCAAGGGCTTTACCGTGGAAAAACGGGATAATGGGTTGACCGTCATCAAGATAAATTCCCCATGGCCCAATTCGGAAGCTTCCTTCACCTATGCGCTGGTCCCAAAGGAAAAACTAGGTCAGATCGATCTAAATAAAGAAGATTACGACGCCGTTATCGGGGTCCCCGTAGCGAGCCTAGTAGCTACTTCCACTACCCATATCCCGGTATTGGAAGTCTTGGGGCAATCCGATAAATTGATCGGATTTCCCGAAACCAAATATATTTCTTCCCCGGAAACAAGAAAATTAATAGATGCGGGGGCCATCAAGGAATTGGGCAGCAATGAATCCCTCAATACGGAAATGGTGATCGCATTGAATCCTGAACTGGTCGTAGGTTTTGCTGTCGATAATGAGAATAAGGCTTACGGGACCATCATCCGTTCTGGCATACCCGTGGTGTATAATGGGGACTGGACCGAGGAATCCCCCTTGGGAAAAGCGGAATGGATAAAGTTTTTTGCACCCTTTTTTCTACAGGAAGCAAAAGCGGATTCCATTTTTAAGGCCATAGAAACCGATTATCGAGAGATCAGATCCCTGGCATCCAAGGCCGTCAACAAGCCCACGGTGTTGAGCGGATCCCTGTACAAGGATGTCTGGTACCTTCCCGGGGGCAATAGTTGGGCCTCCCAATTTCTGGAAGACGCCCATACCGATTACCTTTGGAAGGACACCGAGGAAACTGGTAGCCTTTCCCTAAGTTTGGAAAGTGTTTTGGAAAAAGGGCGCGGGGCCGAATTTTGGATCTCCCCCTCCCAATTTACCAGTTATGGAGAAATGAAGGATGCCAACCGACATTATAGTCAGTTTTCCGCCTTTAAAAACAAGAAAATCTATACCTATGCCAGTACTAGGGGTGCCACCGATGGCATGCTCTACTTTGAACTGGCACCCAACAGGCCGGACCTGGTACTGCGGGACCTGATCCATATCTTTCACCCCGGACTACTCCCTGACCATAAGTCCGTATTTTTTAAACCCCTGGATTAAGTGCCACGATCAAAAACATACCGTTTTTACGCGCTCCTGTTAATACTGGTCCTTTTGATCTGTTTTATGGTGAATATAAGCCTGGGTTCGGTATCCATCCCTTTTAGGGAGGTCATAAATTCCCTTTTGGGAAAAGAAACAGATCCGGATAGCTGGGGGTATATCATTTGGAACTATCGACTTCCCAAGGCCCTAACGGCCATCTTGGTGGGAAGCGGACTATCATTAAGCGGTCTGTTGATGCAGACCCTGTTCCGAAACCCTTTGGCAGGTCCGTTCGTACTGGGGATAAGCTCGGGTGCCAGTTTGGGCGTTGCCTTATTGATACTGGGTTCCTCCCTTTTTTCGGGGATATTGGCACTTGGTCCGATAAGCGACATTTCCATGGTCCTGGCATCCAGCTTAGGCAGCTTTATTGTATTATTGGCCGTTATGGTAGTGGCCAACAGGATAAAGGATACCATGGCCCTGTTGATCATCGGTCTAATGTTCGGCAGTATGACGGCCGCTATGGTCAGCGTGCTCTCCTATTTTTCCACGGCCGAAAAATTACAGCGGTACATCTATTGGTCCTTTGGCAGTCTGGGCAACCTATCCTGGCAACAATTGCTGGTGTTGCTGACCGTTACCCTGATCGGACTCTTGATCGGTGTCTTTTCAATCAAATCCCTGAACGGTTTCCTTTTGGGGGAAAACTACGCCAAAAGCATAGGCATAAACATAAAGCGTTCCCGTTATCTTATTATATTGGCAACGGGACTCCTGGCAGGTGGTGCAACGGCCTTTGCAGGCCCTATCGCCTTTATTGGTCTGGCAGTGCCCCATTTAACGCGACAGATCTTCAATACCACGGATCATAGGATATTACTTCCGGCGGTAATGGTCTATGGAGCAATTTTAATGTTGATATGCGATACCATTGCACAATGGCCTGCCTCCGCACATGTTTTGCCCATTAATGCCATTACTTCCATTATCGGGGCTCCCGTGGTAATATGGCTGTTGGTCCGGAAACGAAATATGGTATTTTGATATCCTGATAAAGCAAATCATAAAGGTATGTCACAACATCAGTAGAACATAAAAAATTAAATATCTTAGCCCTAAAAGCTAATTCCAATAAAATAAAGTCATTAAGCCGCTACACGATCATACCGCCATTACCGTTAAAGACCTGGACATTGGTTACACCCTAAGAAAACGGGAGACCCGTATTGCCAAGGATATTAATTTTTCCCTTTTCAAAGGCGAGCTTGCCGCCATAGTGGGCATCAACGGAATAGGGAAATCTACCCTGTTGCGGACTTTGGGACATGTACAGCCCCCATTGCAAGGTATCATTCTACTGAACCAAGTTCCGCTGGAACGGCATTCCAGTATAGAACTGGCCTCGGCAATCAGCGTAGTGCTGACGGAGGCCATCGCTTCCAAAAATTTAACGGTATTAGAACTGGTGAGCCTGGGCAGGCAACCCTACACCAATTGGATAGGGACCCTAAGGGAAGAAGATCTATTAAAGATAAGATCCGCCCTGGAAATGGTGGACCTGACCGGATTGCAGGATAAAAAATGTTATGAACTAAGTGATGGGCAATTGCAAAAGGTAATGATAGCAAGGGCCTTGGCGCAGGATACCTCCATAATATTAATGGACGAACCCACTTCGCACCTCGATCTATACCACAAGGTCCAAATACTAAAATTATTACAGCACATAGCCCACGAAACCGGAAAGACCATCTTGTTTACCACGCATGAAATTGAAATTGCCATTCAGCTTTGCGATAAGATGCTGATCATGGAAAAAGATCAAAGCTCCTTTGGGCAACCTTGTGAACTGATCCAAAACAAAAGTTTCGAAAAACTCTTCCCCTCGGATACCATAACCTTTGATGCCGGTTCCGGCTCCTTTAAGGTCAATAAATAAATAGCGACACTTTTTTAGATGCGATATACTATCTTTACTTAAAAAGAACCGCCAATAAATGAACGAAATACCTGTATATATAGGCCTCGGCTTAGTCTGCTTGGGAGCGGGCTATTTTTTAGGGAACTATATCCAAAAATTAAAGATTACGTCCATCCAAGGCACCTTGGTGGAACGGGAACAGCAATTACGTATCCATATATCCTCCTTGGAAGAGCAATTGGCGCGGGTACAGCGGGAACAAAATGAATTACGGGTGGCTGCCGAAGCGGACAAAAATCAACTTCGTTCGGAAAAGGTACATCTGGGCAATCAGATCGTTCGGTACCAGGCCGATCTGGAAAATCTGCAATTAAAAAACAGGGAGCAGAAAGTGGAGGTAGAAAAACTTCAGGAAAAATTTACCAAGGAGTTCGAAAATTTGGCCAATAGGATATTGGACGAAAAGAGCAATAAATTTACCGAGCAAAATCGGGAAAACATTAAAAATATTCTAGTGCCCCTACAAGAAAAGATTATCCTTTTTGAAAAGAAAGTAGAAGATAGCCAGAAAGAAAGTGTAGGCATGCATTTTGCATTAAAGGAGCAATTGGCCTATCTACAGACCCAAAACCTGAAAATTACCCAGGAAGCGGAGAACCTTACCAAGGCCCTAAAGGGCGATAGCAAGATGCAGGGGAACTGGGGAGAACTGGTCCTGGAAAGGGTATTGGAAAAATCGGGGCTGGAAAAGGATAGGGAATATACCGTACAACAAAGTTTTACACGGGAAGACGGTTCCAAGGTCATGCCCGATGTGATCATCAACCTGCCCAACGGCAAAAAGATGGTGGTGGATTCCAAGGTCTCATTGACGGATTACGAACGTTATGTAAATGCGGAGGAAGAATTTAAGGAAAAGTTTCTAAGGGACCATGTCAATTCCCTCCGCCGACATGTAGACCAACTTTCCGCTAAAAAGTATGAAGATCTCTATACAATGGAAAGTCCGGATTTTGTATTGCTATTTGTCCCTATAGAACCGGCCTTTGCGATAGCGATCAACAATGATAATTCCTTGTACAACAAAGCTTTTGAACAGAATATCATCATCGTGACCCCCTCTACCCTCTTGGCCACCCTACGGACCATAGATACCATGTGGAACAACGAAAAGCAACAGCGGAACGCCATCGAGATCGCCAGGCAGGCCGGGGCACTTTATGATAAATTTGAAGGATTTGTTACCGATCTGACCAAAGTGGGGAAAAAGATGGACGAAGCAAGGTCAGAATACAAGGGAGCCATGAACAAATTGATAGCGGGAAGGGGAAACATTGTCAATAGTATCGAAAAACTAAAGAAAATGGGAGCCAAAACAAAAAAATCGATTCCAGAACCCATTTTAAAACGTGCACAGGAGGATGATGGGGAGGACGAAAAAGATACTACATTACCCTTATTGAACTAACCACATTTTAAGACAACAACTATGAAATGAGCATGACCGAAAACCGATCGCCAGCCCGAAAGATTCATTCTGTCGGGCAAATACGAATGAAGATATACGGGTATGACCGTTAGAAAACAATAAATATCCACATATGAAAAAAATTATAAGTTATATCCTTTTGGGCCTGCTGTTAATAATAAGTGCCTATTTTGCCTTTATATATTACGTTCCCTATAGCACAGGGCAACGTTCCGGGGAGCTTATCAAGATCAGCCACAAAGGGGTATTGTTTAAAACGTGGGAAGGAGAAATAAGTCAGGGTGTATCCGGGGCACAAATATTCTCCTTTTCTGTACTGGATGATGAAGCAATAGCCAAGCTCAAGGAATACCAGGGATCCTATGTAAATTTAACCTATATAGAGCGTTACAGGACTTTCTTT
>DATGQM010000309.1:0-4590 GCA_035304205.1 Arenibacter sp.
ACTCCCACCCGTACCCCGCCAGAATGAAGGTCGGGCCGGTGGTAGGGCGGGCTGTCGATCTTTGGCTTTAGTTTTCGGGCAAACGCAACCTTGAGCCCGAACGCCCCACCCAATTTTCCAGTATTTTTTTACCAAAAGGGGTCAATACCGATTCTGGATGGAACTGTACGGCACAAACATCGTATAGGGTGTGGCGGAGCGACATCACCTGTCCGTTTTCATCATAGGAGGTAGCGATCAGTACTTCCGGCAGTTTTGGATCTACTACCCAGGAATGGTAGCGGCCCACTTCGATTTCCCTTGGTAGGCCCGTGAACAAAATATCGTCCTTAACAATGTTTATTTTAGTGGCTATCCCATGATATACCTGATCGATGTTCAGCAAGCCTCCCCCAAATACCTCGGCAATGGCCTGTTGTCCCAAACAGACCCCAAGAATACTTTTGGTAGGGGCGTAGGCCGCAATAATGGCCTTGAGCATCCCGGCCTCATCAGGTATCCCGGGGCCTGGTGATAAAACGATCTTGTCAAACGCCGCCACCTCTTCCAGGCTTATTTGATCGTTCCTCCTTACGGTAACCTTACAGTCCAGATCTTCCAGGTAATGGACCAGGTTATAGGTGAAACTATCGTAATTGTCTATGACAAGGATAGTGCCGCCCTGCCCTTTTAAAAGGGGGGAGGCCAGTACATTTTCTATAGTATGATGTTTATCCATTTGTAATTTTCTTATTGATCGGGAATTATATGGTTTCCGCGATTTCCATGGCCTTGTTGAGGGCACCCAATTTATTGTATGTTTCCTGAAGTTCATTTTCAGGGTCGGAGGCGGCGACCAGGCCGGCCCCGGCCTGATAGTATAATCGATGGTTTTTGCTTAAAAAGGTGCGGATCATAATGGCGTGGTTAAAATTGCCCTTAAAATCCATAAATCCGATGGCCCCGCCATAATATCCCCTATTTGTCCTTTCGTATTTTTCTATAAGCTGCATGGCCATATGCTTGGGCGCCCCACTTAGGGTCCCTGCCGGGAAGGTATCCGCTACGACTTTCATAGTGGGGATATGTTCTTTCTTTTGCCCGGTTACTTTGGAGACCAGATGGATCACATGCGAAAAAAATTGTACCTCCCTATAATTCTCCACCTTCACCATAGTGCCATTCCTGCTCAGATCGTTCCTGGCCAGGTCCACCAACATAACGTGCTCGCTGTTCTCCTTATCATCGCCTTTTAATTTTTTGGCCAATTCTGCATCCTGTTCGTCATTGCCCGTTCTTTTAAAGGTACCGGCAATGGGGTGTATTTCGGCCTTGCCGTCCTTTACGATCAGTTGGGCTTCCGGGGAACTACCGAATATCTTAAAATCGCCATAGTCAAAATAAAAAAGGTATGGCGAGGGATTAATGGAGCGCAGGGCCCTGTACACGTTAAATTCGTCCCCTTTAAATTCCTGGGAAAACCTTCTGGAAAGGACCAACTGAAAAACATCGCCCCTAAAACAGTGTTTTTTGGCCAGTTCTACATGCTCTTTATATTCGCTGTCCTCCAGATTGGAGACCGGCCTTCCGGTCTTGGAAAAATTGTAAGTGGCAAAATTTTTAACGTTAAGGAGCTGTTCGATCTCGGGAATATTATTTTCGGTACCGTAACAGTGGGCAAAGATATAGGCCTCGTTCTTAAAATGGTTAATGGCCACAATATTGCTGTATACGGCATAATGGATGTCCGGAATGGAAATACTGTCGTCTTTTTTGGAAATCCCTATATCCTCAAAATAACGTACCGCATCGTAGGCTATATATCCGAACAGACCGTTGTTGATAAATTTGAAATCGTTATTATGGGATTCGAATCTTTGGCTGAAAAGGTGTAGGATTTCCGGGATGTTCGTTTCCGTCGATATTTCAGACCTTTCCGATGTCCCGTCGGGAAATTGTTGTACAACCACCTCGTTTTCCATGGTGATGGAGGCGATCGGGTTAAAACAGATATAGGAAAAACTATTGTCATTGGCATGATAGTCACTGCTCTCCAATAGAATACTATTAGGGAAGCGATCCCTTATTTTCAGATAAACACTAACAGGGGTAATAGTGTCCGCAAGAATTTTTTTATGGTGTGATATTAATTGATATTTCATCTGTCAATTTTATTTGTTTTTTAAAGGTCAGATGTAATTTGCCAAGTAACATCCTAGTGGGCGTTAAGGTTTGTTATGGCTCATTTCATGATGTCCTTTTATATCTTAAACCGTATTATCGATATGTTTTATTTTATTTGATAAACGAAAAAAAGGCCTGTCGTGATGACAAGCCTTTTATATAGTTATACTACAATGATGCTTTGCTCACGATGTTTTTCGTAAGTTGCTCCACCACCAAGTATTTATTATCAAGTTCTTCATTGAAGATCAAATATAAGAAGGAATTTTAAATTTACAAACCAAGTGTTGCATAAAAAATAAAAAACCCCACGATTGTGAGGTTTTAAACAAATAGCATGGTTTTACTTAGAATACCAGATCCACCACTAGGTCAAATTCGTCATAAATGGTGTTATCGCCCAAATTGTCGAAGAAACTGCCAGATCCGTATTTTACATCGTAAAGGGAGCGGTCTACTTTCATTGTTGCCGTTGCCTTGCTGCCGTATACGGAGACATCAAAGGTAACGGGATTGGTTTTCCCCTTGATAGTAAGGTTACCGGTTACTTTATAGGAATTTTTACCAGAGGCGCTCACATTGGTGAAGACCAATTTGGAGGTGGAGTGTTTGTCCGTTCCAAAGAAATCATCGGATTTTAAGTGGCCTTCCAGCTTTCCCTTGTATTCCCCTGACAGGTCGTGGGAGACCAGTGTGGTCATATCCACTACAAATTCCCCGCCTTTTAATTTTTCCCCATCAAAAATAAGGAAGCCTTCCTTCAGGTCGATGACCCCGTAATGGGAGCCGGTAACCTTATAACCTTTCCAGGTGACGGCGCTTTCCGATGTTTTTATGGTTTTCTTTTCTTCCTTTACCGGAGTGGAGGCAATTGCTGAAAATCCGGTAACTACCGCCAATACTACTGTTAATGCATTTTTTTTCATAATGTAATTGTTGTGATTTATTAATTTTAATTAAGGGTTTAAATATGCGTAATCAAATCTGTTTTTGATTTACGTACTTTTTTATTATGCTGGGTACGGTCCGCTTCGGATCGATATCCGATGGCCACCAGGACCGCAGCGTTTAATCCTTTTTCGTTCAGGCCAAGGATCTTGTTGAATTCGGTATTATCAAAACCTTCCATGGGACAGCTGTCTATTTTCAGATCGGCCGCCGCGGACAAAAGGTTGCCCAAGGCGATGTAGGTCTGACTGGCGGTCCAAGTGGCCTTGGCCGACTCGGAAAGGCTTACCAATTTGGATTTCATAAATTCTGCATATCCTTCCAGGTCCTTAAACGGAATTCCACGGGTGGTACTTACATTATCTATATAATCATCGACCAGTTCGTTCCCAAAAGTAGCCTGATTGGCCAGTACAATAAGATGGGAGGAATCCGTAATCTGCGATTGTCCCCAAGCTATGGGTTTTAATTTTTCTCGGATCTCCCTATCTTCCACTACAAATATCCGGTAAGGTTGTAGACCGTAGGAAGAAGCACTAAGGGAGAGTGCCTCCAATAAATTATCCAGATCTTTGGGGGATACTTTTTTGTTGGGATCAAATTTTTTGGTGGCATAACGCCAATTTAAATTCGCTATATAATTGCTCATTTCCTTGATGTATTATTTTATTTTTAAAACTTGTTCAAAAGACGGTTCAATTCCATTAGGTCTTCCTCGCTAAAGTTTTTCACTATTTCTTTTTCGGCCTTCATTATGGCCATATCGATCTTTAATAGATCCGCTTCCCCGGTAGGGGTAATATTTATTTCGATCTTTCTTCGGTTACTGGGACATGTCATCCTATTTACATAGCCTTTTAAGATCAGCTTGTCCACCAATCTAGTGGTATTGCTCATTTTGGTCACCATCCTTTCGTTCAATGTGGAAAGGTTTGCCGGTTTTCCTTTCTGTCCCCGTAATATGCGCAGGACGTTAAATTGCTGTATGGAAATCCCATAGGGCTTTATCGCCTGTCCCATAATTTCATTGATCTTGTTCCCTACAAGACTAACATGTATCAACGTCCTACTTTCCACAGGGATCGGGCCGTTCGTTTTTATTATATCCTCTACATTCATGTCCATACAATAATTGTATATACAAATGTATGGTGTATAATTGGAAATCCGATTTTTCGGAATAATAAAATTTTGTTAAAGTTTTTATGGTGTCCAGGCGATGCTAAAAATTTGGGGACCATTTTAGAATTGGTCTTTAAATGATTTGAATTGTTAGATGATTTTTAGTAAAATCATTATTTTTACATTCTAAATTAAAAACGAATGGCAGATTTATCACAAGAAGAATGGAGTTCGCAACTTGGAGGCGATCAGAATGCCTTTATATTGGATGTAAGGACCCCTGACGAGGTGGAAGAAGGGTATATACCCGGGGCGACGAATATTGATATTTATCTGGGGCAGGAATTTATGGCCGAA
>DATGQM010000310.1:0-4211 GCA_035304205.1 Arenibacter sp.
CCCTTTTAAAAAAACATCTTGCTACAAAAATATACAAGGGAATTCCGTTATAATCTTACCTTATCCTTTCCGGTCATTTTGGGAATGTTGGGCCATACCTTCGTGCAATTTGCCGATAATATTATGGTAGGGCAATTGGGAACGGCAGAATTGGCAGCGGTCTCTTTGGGCAATAGTTTTGTTTTTATCGCCATGTCCCTGGGTATAGGATTTTCTACCGCAATAACCCCTTTGGTGGCGGAGGCCGATGGGGCCGGAAGCGTAGCAGATGGCAAGAGTGCCTTAAAACATGGTCTGGTATTGTGTACTTTGATGGGGTTCATGCTGTTCGGCATCATATTATTGGCCAAGCCGATCATGTACATGATGAAACAGCCCATCGAGGTGGTAGAGTTGGCAATGCCCTATCTGGATCTGGTGGCTTTTTCCTTGGTTCCCCTGATTATATTTCAGGCCTTTAAACAGTTCTCCGATGGTTTGTCGCAAACAAAATATCCTATGTACGCTGTGGTAATTGCCAATGTGGTGAATATTTTCATCAATTACCTTTTAATTTTTGGCTCCTGGGGCTTTCCTAAGTTGGGCATAGTGGGGGCGGCCATTGGTACCTTAATCTCACGGGTCATCATGGTTATTTTTATATGGCAGTTATTAAGGCACAAAAAGAAATTTCAGGAGTATGTAACCGGCTTCAATTTTAAAAAGATCGAGAAGAGGGTGATGAAGAAGATCATTAACCTTGGTTTCCCTTCGGCCTTACAAATGTTTTTTGAGGTAGCTATTTTCACCGCTGCCGTATGGCTCAGCGGGGTGTTGGGAAAGAATGCCCAGGCGGCGAACCAAATAGCCCTTAATCTAAGTAGCATGACGTTTATGGTAGGTATGGGGCTGGGGGTCGCAGCTATGGTCCGCGTTGGAAACCAAAAGGGATTGGGGCATTTTACGGAATTAAGGCGTATCGCCAAATCCATTTTTTTGCTTACCTTATTACTGGAGGTCATCTTTGCCATTTCCTTTATAGTCCTTAAAAATTGGCTGCCCACTATTTATTTGGACCTTGACGATATCGTTAATTTTCAGGATAATACCGAAGTAGTACTATTGGCGGCCCAACTCCTTTTTGTAGCGGCCTTTTTTCAGATCTCGGACGGGGTACAAGTAGTAGTGTTGGGAGCCCTAAGGGGGCTTCAGGATGTTAAGGTACCTACCTTGATAACTTTTGTGGCCTATTGGCTCATTGGTTTTCCGATCAGTTTTTATCTAGGGCTGTATACCTCCCTGGAAAGTATGGGAATATGGATCGGCTTGTTGGCGGGACTAACGGCGTCGGCCATAATGTTGTATATTCGGTTTAATTATTTGACCAAGAAAATGATCGCGCATTCGGAGATCCCGATGTAGCTATTATTTTATGGGAAAGAGAAGAGGCCCATTCCTTTATGACAGGTAATGGATATAAGAATTAAAAAAGTTGTTTATGGAATTTCCAAAATTTTTGTTGGGCGATAATACGGATTATCCCACGGCTATCTTTGTGGTGCATACGGAATACCCCAGATTTATTATCAACCTTGAAAATGATGAGGTGGAATGGTTGGAAGACTTCACACAGGAGGATGAGGCCGAGCTGGAGGCCGAGGCGGAAAATTTGATCGAAGCGGCTACGGCCTTCTATGATCGGGAGATTTCCCGTTACGAAGAATAGGGATATGTTAGAGGGATTGGTACAATATGATAAAGAATTATTTCTCTTTTTAAACCATTTGGGTACTCCCGTCTGGGATGGTTTTTGGTTGTTTGTGACCAATAAATGGAGTGCGATTCCCTTATACGTATTCTTGGCGTACGCTACCTACAGAACCTATGGTCTTAAACGTTTGTTGATGGTGATGGCCACCATCGCAATTTTGATCTTGGCCACCGATCAGTTGGCCAATTTCTTTAAGTACGGGGTACAGCGCCTCCGCCCCTGCCATGATCCGGAGATAACTGGGGCAGTGCGTTTGGTAAAAGATTCCTGTGGTGGCAGATTCGGGTATTTTTCCGCCCATGCCGGAAATTCCTTTGCCGTGGCTTATTTTTTTAGGGCCTTATTTAAGTCGCACTATACCTATCTCGGGTCCTTTCTCATGATCTGGGCAGCGGTGGTCGCCTACAGCCGGATCTATATCGGGGTCCATTTTCCGTTGGATGTCGTTACCGGGACCATAATCGGGATTTCTCTGGGCGGACTGTTTTTTAATCTATATGAAAGGGCAGTTGCAAAATATGATCGGTAATAATCCAAAAGTTTATTTCCAAATTCCCCTATTCCTTCTCAAAGATAAATTTGTTCAGTGGCCTAATAAAGACCAGAAGGAATATAGCCCCAAAGGCCAGTTCATAAACCTCCCATTTTCGATCTGCCGGGTTTAGGGCCACAAAAACGGTAGCGATTAAAAAAGCAATGGTATGGTGCCATTTAACGATGGGTACGGCAAAATTGTCGGCCAATTTTTTAAACCAGTTTTGTTTGCGGTAGAGAACGGGAGTAACGATTAGGTATAGGAACATGACCAGGAACAATAATTGGCTAAAGATTATTTTGTTGATCTTCGTTTCGCCTACCATCAAGTTGTGCAGGTTTGTTTCTCCCTGGGCGTTGTTCTTTAGGAAAAACTCGCTAGATTCCACGGCAAAGATACGTTGGCCCCAAGAAATTTCTTCCCCCGCCGCAAAGAAAAAGAGGATGGCGAAGATGAAGGTACCGGCACACCATAAGATCTTTTTTTTGGCACCCAGCGTTATTAACCGGTATAGGGATAGGACGAAGATCCCGAAGAGCATTATGGTGGTCCCCCATTCTACGGGGCCATCCTCCTGTGCATATTTGGTGTCGAAATAGACTTCTTCCGTGATGCCCAGATAAAGACCGGATAATACGAGAAGACCTAAAATAAGATAGGCTATTTTTTCAATTTTTGTCAAGTGGTTTATCATTGTTTTTGAACGATATATAAATTACAGACCAATCGATCCTTATGCTTTTTGCTATTGGGATCTGCATTGGGATTAAGATCGTAGATCGCTTTCAGGGCATACGAATGATCTAGATCAAAGATACGCTTAAATTCATCTTCTTCGGCCGGCACTACCAAAATAGCAAATAGTTCCCCATCGGGAATTATAATTTGGTCGTCCTGTTTTAATACCGGGATAGGGGAGCCGTAGTCCCAGATCATTTCCGGGGCTATTTCCCCAAAGGTATAGGTGTGTATGCCTTCTTGGGCCATAGTATCCCTAAGGTCCGATATAGTATGGTAATCCGGATTTTTTTCTACTGCCCCGACCAAGGGCAATGCCAGACTTTTAATTGCGGCGATCAGCAGTACCGATAATATAAAACAGTGGAACAACCGCTGCTTTTTTAAATGGACAAAAAGCAATATCCCTATGGCGACCAAGGCCAAAGAGGAAGTAATGTAGTAGAACAGGAAAGGACCTATTTTACCGTCCAACATAAAATAGCCCAGCACGGGAAAGACAATGCCTATGGCCCCGATCAGTCCAAAATGAAAATATATCGGTATTTTTTCTTTTGGGGTAAGGGTGGTCTTGAAATGGGCGATAATATATTTTAGATAAATTCCCGTGTTCAGCGCAAGGGGGATCAATACGGGAACAAGGTAACGCGCTTTTTTCTCCGGAACGAGGGAGAGCAGGACCAAAGAGAGGATGGTCCACCAAAAAGTAAGCCGATAGGTCTTTTTATGGGCTACCCTGTTCTTTAAATACGGATAGAGCAAGCTTACAAACGCAGGAATGGTCCATAATCCACTTTGTGCAAAAAAGCTCCAGTAATAATAGAATGGCCTAATGTTATAACTGGACCAATTTGCCGTTTCCTTTTTGGTAATGGCCAAGAACGCGGCGGGATCCGCCAAGCGCACGTATAAAAACCACCAGAGCCCTACAGTCGCCGCCAATAGGACCATGAGCAAGAGCGGAAGTCGTTTTTTATGTTGTTTGAATCCCTTGAACTTAAACACTAGGGCATAGGATATAAGGAAGGGCAATAATAGCCCGTAAAAAGATATGGGGCCCTTGCTCATAAAGGAAAGCCCTATAAAGAGTCCGGCCAAAACACTGTTCTTCCATTTGTTGCCTTCTTCCCCAAAAAGTTGGTATAGGAAATAAATACCGATCAACATAAAACCATGGGTGTAAATATC
>DATGQM010000311.1:0-7033 GCA_035304205.1 Arenibacter sp.
AGTTTCTCCATTAAAACGGACAATTATTTCATCCAATGCGTTCGCCGAGCCATTGATGACCAACGGCAGATTTCTTTGAAAGACCATGTTCTCCCCGTACAACATCGGAAGTTTTAATCCTCCGTAATTTCCGCTGACAAAACGATACATCTTATTGGCAATGAGGGCAGCACCTTCCCCCGTAGGATGTAGGGCATCGGCATAGTATTCCGGAAAGCGATACAGGGGATCGTGTAGGTCGATGATGGCTACCCCGGCCCGTTTCCCAATGGTATCGATTTTTGCCTGAATTTCTTTATAGTTTTCCCGCATTCCCTCCTCAAACCAATGATGTTGGGAAAAGGAAGGGGACATTTTACAGATAATAATTTTGGGCGAGGATGGCAGGCTCCTATACGTTTCGATCAGATCCAGATAATCGGCAACAAATTCCCCTTTATGCCCCGGCCAATTATTGTTCCCTTGATCGTTAAGACCAAGATGTATGATGACCAAGTTGGGCAGAAAAGCTTTTGAAGCCTCAAATATAGGGTTCTCCCAATAAGGTTTATGGCCCTGTTTTAGTGCTGTCGCCCCTGGATATCCAAAATTGGCCACCTCATAACCGTCGCCCAACAATTTCTGTAATTGGGAAGGATAGGAATTTAGTTCCCTTTCCCCGACCCCTGTACCATAGGTAACACTGTTCCCTACGCAGGCGACCTTTATTTTCTGTGCCTGCATGGAAAAGGTCAGTAAAAGAGTAAGCAAATATATATTTTTCAACCCGATACCATTAAAATAATTCATTATCCCCAACAGGGCAAAAGTAGAACCTGGTGATTCCTATATTTTACTCAAATACGGTATGATTCCCAAAGCGTCCAATTCCGTTTTGGCCTCCTCTATTTGAGCATCGGTAAGAGTGGTATGCGGAAACCTACTAGGTCCGCAATCGACCCCCAAGGCCTTCATAAACGATTTTGCGGCCCCGTTAAATCCGCCCTTCGCATTTAAGGTGTCCACAAATTTCATGGATTTCCCCTGCAGCTCCGCGGCCAACTTATGATCGTTGTTATTAAAGGCCTCAACGATGGATAGGTACAGGGGAGCCAAGTGGTTATAGGTGCTCCCTACCCAACCATCGGCCCCAAAAGGTAGGCTGGAAAGAAAAATTTCATCAAATCCGAATAGAATATCTGCCGAACCGTTATTAAAATCCCTGGAATATTTATAATCTATTAAATCGTTATTGGTAAACTTGATGCCGGCCAGAGTGGGAATCTGCGGTGTTGCCAGCTCCAAAAAGTCGATCATATTAAAATTTGCCCCTGTCAATACAGGAATATGATAATAGTAAAAGGGAATATTGGGTGCGCATGCCGCTATCTCCTTACAGTATTCCACCAACTTATGAAGATTGGACAGTCTAAAATAAAAGGGTGCCAAGGCAGCAATACCGTCCATTTTATCGGAAGCATGTTTTGCCAATTCCTTGGCCTCCGTTAAACTGGTGTGCCCTACTTGGTCGATCACAAAAAGATCGGTCGATCGGTGTTCCGACCATGCGTTGCCAATCTGCTTTCTTTCAGTTACGGACAAGGAGGCAAAGTCTCCGGTAGATCCATTTATAAATGCTCCTTTAACACCGTTCCCTTTTAGAAATCCCGCATACCGCGGAATCACATCCAAATTTAACGAGGCATCCATATGCATGGGGGCATAGGTCGCTGCTATTAGTCCTTTCATTTCTAATTTAATTATGTATTACATAATACAAACTTAAACAAAGATTTTGAGCTGTACAAAATAATTAATTGTTGAAATATAAAAAATATCTACGTGAATTGGCGCATTATGCCGAAAACTTCGGATTCGCATCACACCTAGTAAATATAGCGTATTGCTCTTCATCCGGGAGTAGATCTAGTGGCATAGTATAGTTAGAGTTGAGTTAGTTTCTATTGTAGAAGGAGGGGCGGTTCCCCTCCTTTTTATTTTATCAAAATCGGTAAGCCGTCCCGGTAAATCCTTCCACACCGTCCGTCTTCGTCTTGGCAAAGCCGCCTCCCTCAAGAGAGGGAGTATAAATATCTCAATACTCATATCTCACTACTCAATACTCTGTACTCAATACTCAATACTCTGTACTCAATACTCTGTACTCAATACTCTGTACTCAATACTCTGTACTCAATACTATCTACTCCTTGTTATCCCTTTTAAAAATATTCCCTATCCCCTTACCAATTTTCTGTATGGTTTCGATTCCTTTGCTCAAAGACTCCGTGTTTATTTCCTCATAGGGGTCGCTTATATAATTTTGATGGAATTGCTGCGGATAGATAAGGAGACGACTATTTGATCGAAAGTGCTTTTCGAGTTTGGAAGGTATATTTTCGAGGATGCTTATATATGAGGCCGCACCCCTACGGGCAGAGACCAGCACAAAAAGATCGTCTTCATGAATACTTCTGGATAGGATCAGGATATCTTCCCATTCGCTGAACAGGGTAAAGCTTATGGAAACGGATATCTTTGCCTTCTTAAATACATTCACCACGGCTTTCTCCGTGACCTCGTTCCCGTATAATTGTATAGGAATACTGAGTTCTTGGGCCAAAATGGCAATTTTGGTGATCCAAAGTTCAAAGCCGTTCTCGTGTTCGGCCAAAGGTGGGGCGGCAATAACGATCCTTTTATGCAGTACCAACGGTTTTTCGAGGTGACAGATAAAGGTGCTCTTATCCGTATTGCTTAAAATACTATCCATTTTTTCACCGATCAATTTATCGATCAGACCGGTCCGGCTTGGCCATCCCAAAACAATTATGTCCGCCATTATTTCCCTGGAGATACGGGCTATTCCACTCGCTGCGTTATGGTCGATGGTAGTGATGATATTTATATGTGTTTCCGAGGCGGAGGCCTGTTTTACAAATTCCTCCAACTTGTTCCTGGCTTTCAGAATATTTATTTCCGCTTCATTATTATTGGATACCACGGAAAGGATGGACACGGGATTGGTAGATTTCTTATCCTTGATATAGATCGAGAAATCCAGGAGTTTCTCAATATTCTCAACATTGGCTATAGGCAATAAGATCTGTTCGTTAAGAGCGGACCCGTTCGCCTTTATTAGGCCGGTCGTATCATCCTCAGATTCAATGATGATCTTTTTCGCTGCTTTTTCGGTAGCAAAGGAAGCAACGACACAAGTGATCAAAATAAGTATAATAGTACCGTTCAAGATATTCTCGTCCAGGATCCCGGCATTATACCCTACCAATATTACCGCAAGGGTCGCGGCCGCATGGGCCCCGCTCAGACCGAAAATAAGTTGCCGTTGGGCCGCCGAATATTTAAAGACAAGCTGGGTAAAAAATGCAGCGACCCACTTTCCAAAAATGGCGACCACCGAAAGGGTCCCTGCCACGATAAGGGCAGTGGGACCGCTAAGGATAACGCTTACGTCTACCAACATCCCGACGCTTATCAAAAAGAAGGGAATGAACAAGGAATTGCCGATAAACTCTATCCGGTTCATCAAAGCCGATGAATGGGGAATTAGCTTGTTCAGCGCCAATCCTGCAACGAACGCCCCGATGATGGGCTCAACGCCCGCCACTTCCGCCAGAAAGGCCGCAAAAAACACCATGGCGAGAACAAAAATATAGTGCGAATGTTTTTCACTTTCCAATTTGCGGAAAAACCATTTGGCAATTCTTGGGATTACCAGGAACATGATAGCGGAAAAAATAGCCAATGAAACGATCAATCGTATCCAAAATTCCTGATTTAGACTGCCCTCACTGTTTCCCATAATTACGGCCAGAATGATCAGTACCGCCGTATCCGTCAATATAGTACCCCCTACCGTTACGGCTACCGCCTGATTCTTGGATATCCCCAATTTACTGACTATAGGGTAGGCCACAAGGGTATGGGTCGCGAACATACTGGCCGTTAGGAAACTGGCATTGAAGTCGTATCCCAGAAAGTAAAAACAAACGGGAAAACCGATGCCCAAGGGAAGAATAAACGTAAAGAACCCGAACAGGAGACTTTTATTCCTATTCGATTTAAACTCGTTCATATCCAGTTCAAGTCCAGCTATGAACATAATATACAGCAACCCTATCGTTGAAAAAAGATCGATCGCCGAATTTTTCTCAAGAATATTGAGGCCATAGGGCCCTATTAGGACACCCGAGATAATTAAGCCGATAATTCCGGGAATATTTAATTTTCTTAACAGGATCGGAGACAAAAGAATAATAAATAGAATCAGGGAAAATATCGGCACCGGATCTTGCAGTGGCAATTCCAATTCGTGCATTAAGTGTTCAAAAAAATCTGTCATCTCTCGGTTTTATTCGTTTCCATATTAATTCTGGATGTGAATATACTCCATTTCTTTTTTTTGTAAAGAATAATTTGGGTCTTTTACCAAGATCTGGCTCCAAATTACCGTGCAAGGCCACGGGTTCCAGGTTCAAGGTTCAAGGTTATCATTTAAAGTATTTATAGTAGAGCAAGCTCAAAGTCGCGAGACTTTGCGCAGCGGGTACGGCACGAGCGACGCTCGCGCCGGCAGTATTCAGTCGGCAGTAAGCAAAAAACCGAACGTACAAACTTTTATCGCATACAGCCTTTAGCTTAAAGCTGAAAAAATGGCATTGGAATGTGAAATTATTTCAACTTTTCATCATTCGACAAACCCTATTTCATTATCCTCGTCAGCCGAAAGAAACGCTTATAACTTTCGGGGATGGTCTCGATCTTGAGCAGGGAACCTTCCTCCATGTACGGGTAGATCTCGTCATAGGTACGAACGGCGTACATACTAACCCTTTTGCTGATATGTTCACGGCGCAGTTCTTCGGGACCATCAAGTCCGGCCGCGGCCACCAATTCCAATAGACTATGGATAGTGGCCTCGTGAAAGTTGTATACCCTGGGGGCCTTGTCCTCCACCACCAACCCTTTTACCAAGGATTTGTTCTGGGTGGCCACGCCAGTGGGGCATGTATTTAGATTGCACTGCAGGGCCTGTATACAGCCTACCGCCATCATCATGGCGCGGGCACTATTGCAACCATCGGCCCCTAGTGCTATGGCACGGGCCATATGGAAGCCGGTAATTACCTTTCCGGCCACTATTATCTTAATTTCCTTCTTTAATCCGAAACCCACCAAGGTATCGTATACAAAGGTCAGCCCTTCCCGTAGGGGCATCCCCATGGAATTCGAAAATTCCACCGGGGCCGCACCAGTCCCCCCTTCACCCCCATCTACCGTTATGAAGTCGGGCGTAATCCCCGTGTACACCATGGCCTCGCAGAAATCCATAAATTCCTGTTTTCTGCCCAGGCACAATTTAAATCCGATCGGTTTTCCATTGGAAAGATCGCGCAGTTTCTTGATAAAATACATAAACTGGATCGGGTCGTGAAATGCGGTATGTGACGGTGGCGAATGTACGGCTATCCCCTGTTGTATATGTCGGATCCGGGCTATTTCCTCGGTATTTTTGGAGGCCGGCAATATTCCACCATGACCGGGTTTGGCCCCCTGGGACAATTTGATCTCGATCATCTTCACTTGGGGCCTCAATGCGTTTTCACGAAAAGTGGTTTCGTTAAAAGTACCATCATCGTTACGGCAACCAAAATAACCGGTCCCTACTTGCCAGATCAGGTCGCCACCATGCTCCAAATGATAATCACTGATCCCCCCTTCCCCGGTATTGTGCGCAAAATTTCCCATTTTCGCTCCCTTGTTCATGGCCAGTATCGCGTTCTTGCTGAGGGACCCAAAACTCATGGCGGAAATATTCAGTAGACTGGAAGAATAGGGTTGGAGGCAATCTTTCCCCCCGATTATCAATCTTGGGAATTCCCCGATCTCCTTGGGATTGTGCTTGGCATACATGGAATGTTCCATCCATTCATACCCCGCATGGTACAGGTCCATTTGCGTACCGAAGGGTTCGGTATCGGTCTGCTTCTTGGCCCGGCGATAGACCAGGGAACGTAGGATACGGTTCAACGGCCTGCCCTCGGTATCCGTTTCCACGAAATACTGCATGATCTCGGGGCGAATGGACTCCAATACGTAACGAAAGCGACCCACCAAGGGGAAGTTTCGCCTAATAGTATGTTTTTTTTGGACAATATCGAAGATCCCCATCAGAATAAGGGGACCGACAAACAATAAAATCCATAGGATAGGGGGCCAGAATAGGGCGATAACAACGATTACAACGGTCACAATGATCGAGACGACCATAAACTGTTCACGTACTTTCATATTTCAATTTTATTAATGTAACAATGTACTAATGTAGCAATGTATCAATTTCCCTATACGGCCGAAAACCATTATTTAGCACTGAACTTTCAACCTTAAACTTTCAACTCCCTTATCAATCCCGTAATTTTACACACCTATATCAACCCAAGATCATCACATCCTCATCCATCTGTTATATTTCTTACAAATATCATATCTTTTTTTCATATTCAAACGTTTCTGCGCCACATTTATCAATTAAATAACAAACGGTGGTAGGACAGATCGATCCGGAGGGGCCGACCTCCCATCAAAGCTTATATTCCGTGGTCGGTACTCCTGTATGCCCGAAATTTTTAATTACAAAAAGCGATCCGGCCAAGGGTTGTTTCCTTAGCTCCGTTTCGTTCAGACCTTTTCTTGCCGAGGTAATATAAAGGTCCTCCAGGGTATCCCCCCCAAAGGTACAGGAGGTAACGTTGGAGACGGGGAGTTTAATGGAAGTCAATTGCAGGCCCGTAGCGGGATCCCAACGGGTGACCTGCCAACCGCCCCAGTGGGCGATCCACAGCATACCCTCGCTATCGATGGTCATCCCGTCCGGGAAGCCCGCTTCCCTTGGAATATTGATGATGGTTTCCTTATTGCCGATAGCCCCCGTACCATTATCATAATCATAACGTACCACCTTCATGGTGGGCGTGTCTATATAGTAGAACGCCCTATCTGTAAGGCTCCAGGCCAGGCCGTTGGAGATGGT
>DATGQM010000312.1:0-4233 GCA_035304205.1 Arenibacter sp.
GGGAAGGAATTCGGATGGAAAGTATTACGAACGATTGAATTATGCCATTGGGGAATCCCATGAACCTGGCTCTACCTTTAAGCTGATGTCTTTGGTCGTGGCCTTGGAGGACAAGGTGATAGATACCAATACGGTCATAGATACGGAAAAAGGACAGTATCGGGTATATAATCGCACCGTAAGGGATTCCAAATGGGGGGGCTACGGTGAAATAACTATGGGCAGGGCATTTGATGTTTCCTCCAATACGGCCTTTGCCAAGGTTATAAATACGAACTATAAAAATAATCCGGAGAAGTTTGTAAACGGTCTAATGCGTATGCATTTGCACCAGGAACTGGGATTGCCCATAAAGGGCGAGGGCAAGCCCGTTATCCGTTATCCGGGCGACAAGGGCTGGTCCGGTGTTTCCTTGGCATGGATGTCCCATGGGTACGAAGTCTCGCTGACGCCATTACAGACACTCGCTTTTTATAATGCCATAGCCAATGACGGGGAATTGTTAAAGCCAAGGTTGATAAAGGAGGTAAGGGAGTGGGACAAGACCATCGTCAAATTTGGGAAGGAAGTGATCGATCCGTCCATATGTTCCAAGGAAACGGCCGCCAAGGTAAGGCAATTGCTGAAAAATACAGTGGAGAAAAAGCACGGAACCGGACATAAACTCTATTCGCCCAATTTTTCAATGGCGGGAAAAACAGGGACCAGTCAAAAGAATTATTCCTCCAAAGATCCGGATAAACTAAGGTACATATCCACTTTTGCCGGTTATTTTCCGGCGGACGATCCCAAATATTCCTGCATAGTGGTCATCCATGAGCCGGATAAGAGCGTCGGGTATTACGGTGCCGATGTATCCGGTCCGGTATTCAAGTCCGTGGCACAAAAGATATATACCAGTTCCCCTATAATAGATGAGGTGGACCTTTATCAGGCCGAAACCGAACAATTGGACGAGGCGTATCGGCGATTTTATGCGAATACGAACAAAAAATATGAGCAAATGCCCAATGTCGAGGGGATGAGCGGAATGGATGCGGTTTCTATTTTGGAGAATTTAGGGATTACGGTGGAGGTAAAGGGAAATGGAAAAGTTAAGAAGCAATCCGTATCCAAAGGGACCGATCTGAAAAAGGTCGATAAAATTGTATTGGAACTATCATGAAATCGCTAAAGGACATATTATATGGAGTGGGTCTATCCGCGGTTAGCGGTCCTACTTCCTTGATGGTGGACGAAGTATGTTTTGATTCCAGAAAGGTGGGAAAGGATGACGTCTTTGTAGCGATCCAGGGAGGCTTGGCAGATGGACATGCTTACATAGAAAAAGCTATTTCGGCAGGGGCAAATTCCATTGTATGTGAGGCCCTGCCCAAGGAGCTGATCAACGGTATTACCTATGTAGAGGTAGACAACGCCCATGCGGCCCTGTCCATAATGGCGGCCAATTACTATGGAAATCCCTCCAAGAATTTAAAATTGGTAGGGGTTACCGGTACCAATGGTAAGACTACCGTAAGCAGTCTATTATACCAATTGTTCAAAAAAGCGGGTTTCAAGGTGGGACTGATATCTACCATAAAAATTATGGTGGATGAAAAGGAATACGCCACCACCCATACCACTCCCGATGCCCTAGCCATAAATAAATACCTACAATTGATGAACGAGGCGGGGGTAGGCTATTGTTTTATGGAGGTGAGTTCGCATGGCCTACATCAAAAAAGAACGGAGGGCCTTGTGTTCGAGGGAGCTATTTTCACGAACCTTACCCATGACCATCTCGATTACCATGCCACTTTTGCGGAATATCGGGATATAAAAAAAAGCCTGTTCGACGGACTTCCCAAAAAGGCCTTTGCCCTTAGTAATATAGATGACAGGAACGGGCTGGTCATGTTGCAGAATACCAAGGCCAGGAAATATACCTATGCCTTAAAATCCTATGCGGACTATAGGGCCCAAATTTTGGAAAATCAATTTGACGGGCAATTGCTGAAATTGGACGGCAACGAACTCTGGTCCAAATTAATAGGCGAATTTAATGCCTATAATATGTTGGCTATCTATGCCGCTGCCGATCTTTTGGGCCTGCAAAAACTAGAAATATTACGCCTAATAAGCGAATTGGAGAATGTTGCCGGAAGGTTTCAATATTATATATCAAAAAAGAGAATTACAGCAATTGTCGATTATGCCCATACGCCGGATGCGCTAAAAAATGTACTTGATACAATAAATACATTGAGGACTGGAAATGAAAATGTCATCACCCTCGTGGGGTGTGGTGGTGACAGGGATAAGTCTAAGCGTCCGGTTATGGGTCATATCGCTACCTCCCTGAGCAACAAGGTAATCCTTACCTCGGATAATCCGAGAACGGAATCACCATCGCAGATCATCCGGGAAATGGAGGCCGGTGTGGAAGCACAAAATATGCAGAAAGTGCTTTCTATAGAAAATAGGGAACAGGCCATTAAGACCGCCTGTCAATTGGCAGTGCCAAACGATATTATTTTGGTGGCGGGGAAAGGCCACGAGACTTATCAGGAAACTAACGGGAAGAGAATCGATTTTGATGATTATAAAATCGTGAAGGGATTCTTGCAGGAAATGGATAAATAATCCATTAAAATTAAAATAGGGGATGGCGATCGACCATATAACGGCATCAAATGAGTAAAACATATAAAACAGTAAACCACAGCACCAAGAATGTTATATTATCTGTTCGAATATTTAGATAAGGAATACCAACTGCCCGGGACCGGACTTTTTCAGTTCCTTTCCTTCCGTGCTTCCTTGGCCGTGTTGCTATCCTTATTGATCGCTACGGTCTATGGGAAGAAGGTAATCGTTCTTCTGCGAAAAAAACAGATAGGGGAAACGGTTAGGGACCTTGGCCTGGAAGGACAAAGTCAGAAGGCGGGAACCCCTACCATGGGCGGGATCATCATTATCATGGCCACCCTTGTCCCCGTACTTCTTTTTGCCAGATTGGAGAATATATATGTCATCCTATTGATCGTTACCACCCTCTGGATGGGCGTAATCGGATTTTTGGACGATTATATCAAAATCTTTAAAAGGGACAAAAAGGGTTTAAAGGGCAAGTTTAAGGTGCTGGGGCAAGTGGTATTGGGACTTATTGTGGGCAGTACCCTGTATTTTCACCCGGAGGTAACCATGAAGGAGAGGCCCCTTACGGTCATAACCCAGGATTTTCAGGTAGAACAAAAATCGGGAGCGGAAGTAAAATCCATAAAGACTACCGTACCTTTCTTCAAGAACAATGAATTGGACTACACCAATTTTATCGCTTGGATGGGGCCGACGGCCAAGGATTACGCCTGGCTGGTCTTTATTCCCATTATTATAATTATCGTAACGGCGGTATCCAACGGTGCCAATCTCACCGATGGGATAGATGGACTTGCAGCGGGCACATCTGCCATTATCGTGGTCACCCTGGTGATATTCACATGGATTTCGGGGAACATTATATTTTCCAATTATCTGGACATCATGTTTATTCCCAGGGTAGGGGAACTGGTCGTTTTTATTTCGGCATTTGCAGGGGCCCTGGTAGGATTCTTATGGTACAATGCCTACCCGGCGTCCGTTTTTATGGGGGATACCGGGAGCTTGACCATCGGGGGGGTGATTGCCGTAATCGCTATAATCATCAGAAAGGAACTGCTCATCCCGGTATTGTGCGGGATATTTTTTGCGGAATCCATTTCAGTGATGTTACAGGTGAGCTATTTTAAATACACAAGGAAAAGATTTGGAGAGGGGAAACGGATTTTTTTGATGGCGCCCCTGCATCACCATTATCAGAAAAAAGGATACCATGAAAGCAAGATCGTAACCCGGTTTTGGGTAGTGGGAATCCTATTGGCCATAATTACCATAGTGACCCTAAAAGTGAGATAGTATGCGAAGGCTGGTTGTTTTGGGCGGAGGGGAAAGCGGTGTGGGGACCGCCATATTGGGCCTAAAAAAAGGATACGATGTGTTCGTTAGCGATAAGGGAAGTATCGGGGAGGAGTATAAAAACGTTCTTGATTATCATAAGATCCCTTGGGTAGATCAAGGCCATACCGAGCAAAAGGTCCTGAACGCCGATCTGGTGATGAAGAGCCCGGGCATCCCGGATTAGGTTCCCTTGGTAATGGTCCTACGGGAAGCCGGAGTACCCATACTTTCCGAAATCGAGTTTGCCTCCCAATA
>DATGQM010000313.1:0-7007 GCA_035304205.1 Arenibacter sp.
CAAAGTAATGTACCGTTCAAGATTTAAATACCTTAATTTTGTGCTTGATTTTTTTAATGCATGCCAAAAGGAATTCTACACCATATTAACTCCCCGTCGGATATCCGCGCTTTAAATCTTACCGATTTAACGCAGCTCGCCTTGGAATTAAGGGAATTTATCATCGATATCGTTGCTACTAAGGAAGGTCATTTAGGGGCTAGCCTGGGGGTAGTGGAGCTCACTATTGCACTGCACTATGTCTTTAATACCCCGAACGATAAACTTATTTGGGATGTAGGGCACCAGGCCTATGGACATAAGATATTGACGGGCCGCAGGGAAAATTTCCACACCAATAGACAGTTGGACGGCATAAGCGGATTCCCCAAGCGGAACGAAAGCAAATATGACGATTTTGGCACCGGACATAGTTCCACTTCTATTTCTGCCATTTTGGGCATGGCCCTGGCCTCACAATTAAAAGGAGAGACGGGGCGGCAACATATTGCGATAATCGGGGACGCTTCCATTGCTAGCGGGATGGCCTTTGAAGGACTTAACCATGGGGGGGATACCGATGCCAACATACTTATTATACTTAACGACAACGCTATAGGCATAGACCCCAGCGTGGGGGCCCTTAAAAAATACTTGACCAATGTAAAAAGGGGCACGGCCAAGGGCGAAAATATTTTTGAATGTTTAAATTATAACTATTCCGGTCCTATCGACGGTCATAATATCCAAATCTTGATCAAAGAGATGGAAAGGTTGAAATCCATAAAAGGCCCCAAGTTATTGCACATAATTACTACCAAGGGAAAGGGGCTGAAAAAAGCGGAGGAGAATCAAGTAGTTTACCACGCCCCGGGAAAATTTGATAAAATAACAGGCGACCTCCTGCCCAAACTGCCCACTAATGAACCTCCCAAATATCAGGATGTATTTGGCCATACCTTGGTCGAATTGGCAAAAAAGAACCAACGGATCATTGGGATCACGCCCGCCATGCCTACGGGAAGCTCCTTAAAATATATGATGGAAGAAATTCCCGAAAGGGCATTCGATGTGGGTATTGCCGAACAGCACGCAGTGACCATGGCCGCTGGTATGGCCGCAGCGGGAATGGTCCCCTTTTGCAATATCTATTCCACCTTCCTTCAACGGGCCTATGACCAGGTCATCCACGATGTAGCCTTGCAGGACCTACCCGTAATTTTTTGCCTGGATCGTGCAGGACTGGTCGGACAGGACGGGGCCACCCATCACGGCCTTTATGATATGGCCTATTTACGATGTATACCAAATCTTATTATTTTTGCACCGATGAACGAGATCGAGCTTAGGAATATCATGTATACGGCGCAATTGGGATTGGAACATCCCATTGCCATTAGGTATCCCAGGGGAAAAGGTGTAATCCTGGATTGGAAACGGAAATTTAATAAAATTCCACTGGGCATTGCACAGGAATTAAAAAAAGGAACACAAATTGCGGTATTGTCCATTGGTCATATCGGGAATATGGTATCAGATCTGATCGGGGAACATACCGATCGGGATAAAATAGGCCATTATAACATGCGCTTTATAAAACCTTTGGACAGTGGGATGCTAAATTATATCTTCGTAAACTATAAGCACGTTATTACCATAGAGGACGGGTGCATACATGGAGGTTTTGGAAGTACCGTTTTGGAGTACGCAAACGAAATAAAGAGTACTATCCCAATAAAAATATTTGGTGTAGACGATGTATTTATAGAGCAGGGCACCGTAGAAGAGCTCCAAAATACTGCAAAAATAGATAGTTTGACCCTTAGAAATTACATTAATAAATTATTGAATCCCAGTTAACATGCGCAGTAAAATTATCTTCGTTATTATTTTATTCCTATGTTTCATCCCTATAAACGCACAGGTCTCACCGTCCCATTCGGAAACGGACACCTTAAAGGTAGTGCCGGTAGATACTATGCGGATCGATACCATGAGAGTGGATACCATTGTGATCAGGACCCTTCAAAATAAAATAAAGAACAAGGCAAGGGGGGCCAACCTATCCCGTCCCGTGATTACGTTCGATAAGACGAAGGCATTGGATGAAGAGTACCAGCCCTTCCGGATCCCCTCCTTTTGGGAAAAAGAGAACAAGTTGGGGATAAACTTCAACGAGGTAGCGTTTATAAACTGGAACGCGGGGGGTAACAATTCCGTATCCGCCCTTGCGAATATAAAGTTTGTCCGGAATTATAAGTTTAGATATGTGAACTGGGAAAATCTTTTGGAGCTCCGATACGGGCTTAATGCCCAGGAAAAACAAAAATTGCGAAAGGCCGATGACGCGATACGCTTCAGTTCTACCTTTGCCTATAGACGGGACACTATCAGCAACTGGTATTATTCCGTAAAGGCTAATTTTAATACCCAATTTTCCAACGGATACAAATATCCGGACACGGATACCCCTATCTCCAGATTTATGTCCCCTGGTTATGCCTTTATCGGTGCGGGAACCTCCTATATTCCGGAAGGCAAGAAATTTAATCTTTATATATCGCCCTTTACCCAAAAAGCAACCTTTGTGTTAGATCAAGATCTGGCGGACAAAGGTGCCTTCGGGGTGGAAAAGGCGGAATACGATGCCGATGGGAATAAATTGGTGGACGGGGAGAATTCCTTTATGGAATTTGGATTTCTGGTCACCAACACTTGGGAGGGGGAAATTTTCGAAAATATTGGTGTCCGGCACCGTATCAGCCTTTATTCCGATTATTTGCAAAGTTTTGGGAACGTGGATGTGGATTGGGAGCTCAATTTCGTCTTAAAGGTAAACAGAAATATCAATACGACCTTGGGAATGCACGTTATCTATGATGATGACATTCTATTCGATCCCATAACAGCGGCCGACGGAACCATTGTTAGCGATGGCAAGCCAAAAATTCAGTTTAAACAGTTGTTCGGTGTGGGAATCAACTATAACTTCTAATATTTTGTGACGGGATAGGCCCTATAATTGTTTGCCCATTATTTTATTGTGTATATGTACCGCAGCGCTGTCGGAAAGACTGGCTACATAACAGCAAACGTTTAATAAAACGGAATAGGTGGAAGATTCCCCGGCATTTCTATAGGATTCCGGTAGGGTCGCCAAAATTAGACGGTCATAATTGGAGCTGTTCCTTTCCTGCTGTCCCATTAGGGCGGTAATATATACCTCTAGGATATCCGAAATTATCTTGTAGCCCGCGATCTCCTTCTCTATCACTTCCTGGGAATTATATATCTTTTCTACGCTCAATTTTAAAATATCCTCGATCTGGGCCTTAAATTTACTTTTACCCATCAAGGAAACCGAAAATTCCCCTTTTAAGATGGCCTCCTCATTCTCGATAAAAATGGCGATCGCATCGGAAATCAGGGTATTGATGGCCAAGGCCCGCAAATAACTCATCCGATCTTCCATAAATACCAGATCGTTATATTTTTTAATATTGATACTGTCCTTCACCAATTTGATCAAGTATTCCAAGGCATAATCTTCCGGGACAAGCCCTAGATTAATACCGTCCTCGAAGTCGATAATGGTATAACAGATATCATCGGCGGCTTCCACCAAAAAAGTCAAAGGGTGCCTGCAAAAACTAAGATTCCCGCCATTCCCCGTAGTTTTTAGGCCCAGTTCATGGGCTACCTCCGCAAAGGAAGCCATATTGGCCTGAAAAAATCCAAATTTTTTATCGGCAATATGGGAAGTCGGTTTTTTGGGCAGGGATTCCTTCGGATATTTCATAAAGGCCCCTAAAGTGGCATAACTTAGCCGCAAGCCCCCCTCTACCCCCTTTCGGGTCTCCGTTAATAATTTGAAGCCATTGGCATTGCCCTCAAAATCTACGATATCCCGATATTCCTTTTCTGTAAGTTCGGTCTTGAACCGTTGGCCCTTACCGGACCGAAAATACTCCCCGATCGCCTTTTCCCCACTATGCCCAAAGGGTGGATTACCTATATCATGGGCCAGGGCAGCGGCTGCGACTATGGCCCCAAAATCATTAAAACGATACCCGTGTACCTCGCTTAAATGCGGATGCTTTTCCAATATCATCTTGCCCGCTATCCGTCCAAGGCTCCTCCCTACGACCGATACCTCCAGACTATGGGTCAATCTGGTATGTACAAAATCTGTCTTGGATAAGGGGATAACCTGTGTCTTGTCCTGTAGGCTCCTAAAGGCTGCCGAAAAAATAATGCGGTCATAATCCACCTCAAATCCCAAGCGGGTCTCGTCCTGCTCTATTCTCAACCTTTTTTCAGTATCCCCAAATCGCTTTAAGGAAAGTAACCGCTCCCAGTCCATAGTAAATTTTTAATTGCCGAAAGATACTTATTTTGTACCGATTTGATGATTTGAAAATTACTCAATAAGCACTACTTTGTACTCAATACCGGTTTTCATTTAAAACAAAAATTATACAATTATTAACATTATATTAACAAACATTGCGGTAATTTGTCCCCGACCTAAACGTAGCCATTGATAAGGACGCAATATGTTATGAATAGGTTATAATTTGATATTTATTTTTTGAACAATAACATAACCTTAAAATAACATTTCCAATAAACGGAATTTGGATATTTGCAAACTTTATCTTAGAAAATTATGGACGATATATACTTCTTGATGATCATTGCTCTCTTGTTTTTGGCAGTTGCGGATTTGGTAGTGGGGGTGAGTAATGATGCCGTAAACTTTTTGAACTCCGCGGTCGGATCCAAAGCTATTTCGTTTAAGACCATCTTGATCGTAGCCAGTCTTGGGATCGCCATCGGGGCCATTTTCTCCAGCGGGATGATGGAAGTCGCAAGAAAGGGGATCTTTAACCCGGGCGAATTTATGTTCAATGAGCTGATGATCGTCTTTATGGCAGTGATGATAACCGACATCCTGTTGCTCGACTTCTTCAATACCATCGGTATGCCCACCTCTACCACGGTATCCATAGTCTTTGAACTTTTGGGAGCCTCGGTGGCCATGGCATTTATTAAGGTGGCCGCCACGACCGGCAATTATTTGGAGGTATACAACCATATCAACACTTCAAAGGCTACCGAGATCATCATAGGAATACTGCTTTCCGTGGTCATTGCCTTTACTGTAGGGGCTATTGTCCAATTTATAACCCGGGTCATGCTTACTTTCGATTTTAGAAAAAAGGCCAAATGGCTAGGCGCATTATTCGGAGGGATCGCATTAACGGTCATTACTTATTTTATATTGATCAAGGGATTAAAAGGGGTTTCTTTTATAAGCGATTCCTTCCTGGAAATAATCGACAATAATACTGCATATATAATGATAGGGAGTTTTATTTTTTGGCTCCTAATTTCCTATACCAGCTCTACCCTTTTTAAATATGATGTCTATAAGATCATTATCATTGCCGGGACCTTTGCATTGGCACTTGCCTTTGCGGGCAATGATTTGGTAAATTTTATCGGGGTGCCCATTGCCGCTTGGCAGGCGTTTGAAGTCTGGCAGGCATCCGGTGTCCCGGCTACGGAACTTAATATGGGCTTTCTTGCCGAGGAAGTGACCACCCCGACCATCTTATTGTTCATTGCGGGTATAGTCATGCTGCTGACCCTTTGGTTTTCAAAAAAGGCACGTTATGTAACCGAGACCGAAATCAATCTTTCCCGTGAAGGAGAGTCCAAAGAGCGTTTTCAGCCGAACTTTCTTTCCAGGAGTATTGTCAGAACCACTATATTATTATCGGACGCATTAAATGCCCTTATCCCGAGCGGGCTGAAGGAAAAATTAGATGCCAAATTTAAAAAACCGGTGATAGCCCTGTCCCAGGACAAGACCTACGAAATGCCCGCCTTTGATACGGTAAGGGCCGCGGTAAACCTTATGGTGGCCGGGGCGTTGATCTCCATGGCTACGTCCTACAAATTACCTTTATCCACTACCTATGTAACCTTTATGGTAGCCATGGGAACTTCCTTGGCCGATCGGGCATGGGGGGCAGAAAGTGCAGTTTATCGCGTCGCCGGGGTATTAAATGTCATTGCCGGTTGGTTTGGCACTGCACTGATCGCCTTTGTGACAGCTGCGGTAATCGTATACCTTATAAACATTCACGTACCTTCCATGGTAGCTATCCTGTTGCTGATCGCTATTTTACTTCTGGTCCGGAACTATATTTCACATAATAAAAGAACCAAGGAAATTAGGGCCGAGGACAGTTTAAGAAAGACCGAAAGTAGTTCTATCCAAGGCGTTATAGAGGAAAGTGCCAACAATATTTCCAATGTGGCCAAACGGAGCAACAAAATATTTTCCAATACGATAGACGGACTGGCCAAACAGGATCTAGACCTCCTAAAGAAAAACAAGAAACAGGTCATAAAACTTTCTACCGAGGTAGACGAGCTAAGGGACCATATCTTTTACTTTATAAAGAACTTGGACGATGCCAGCGTAGGGGCCAGTAACTTCTATATCAACATCCTGGGCTACCTGCAGGATATGGCACAATCCCTGGAATACCTCTCCAAGATCAGTCACAAGCACATACACAACAATCATAAAAAATTAAAGTACAACCAAATAAAGGAGCTTAAGGAAATAGACGAAAAACTGGATATACTACTGAACGAGACCAAACATGCCTTTGAGACCCGATCCTTTAAACAGATCGGAACGATTTTAAGCAGTAAACAAAGTTTGTTGGACATGGTATCCCAAAAAATAGAAAGACAGATCGCCAGGACGCGTACCGAAGAATCCAGTCCCAAGAATACCACCCTCTATTTTACCGTTCTTTTGGAGACCAAGGATTTTATAAATGCCACTATGAACCTTTTGGAACTATACTATCAGGAACATGATAGTACCGTTAAGCCGGCTAAATTGGAAATTTGACCAGCGGTGCGGCGATAAATAATCAAAAACCGGGGATGACAGGTCCTTAACGATAGAAATTCATTTCATCCAAATACTTCCAGGTGGCTTC
>DATGQM010000314.1:0-2876 GCA_035304205.1 Arenibacter sp.
CCCAAGGGATGTATTTTGACAGTTCCATACCCCAAGGATATGGTATTGGATCAAGTGGTGCGTTGGTAGCCGCGATCTATGATAAATACGGTCTGGAAAAAATAACGGTACTGGAAAACCTTACCCGCGAAAAACTTTTGAAGTTGAAGGCCATTTTTGGTAAAATGGAATCTTTTTATCACGGGAAATCTTCCGGGCTGGATCCCTTGAACAGTTATTTGAGCTTGCCGATCTTAATAAATTCCCAGGACAATATAGAATCTACCAGTATACCGTCACAAAATTTTGACGGGAAGGGAGCCGTCTTTCTGTTGGATAGCGGCAGTACCGGAGAAACGGCCCCCATGGTGCAGTTGTTTATGGAACAGATGAAGCAGGAAGGGTTCAGGACCATGTTAAAGAATCAATTTATTAAACATACGGACGCCTGTGTGGAGGATTTTATAAATGGAAACATTAATTCGCTCTTCGGAAATCTAAAACAGCTATCCAACGTGGTGCTGGATAATTTTAAGCCCATGATCCCCGTGGAATTCCATAAACTATGGAAACAGGGGATAGATTCCAACGACTATTACCTAAAACTCTGTGGATCTGGTGGCGGTGGATATATATTGGGATTTACAGAGGATATCCACAAAGCTAAAAAGGCATTAAAGGGCTATAAATTAGAGGTGGTGTATAACTTCTAAATAGAAAAATATGCTCAGCAGAAAAAATAAGCTCTTGCTTTTAAAGTTTTTGAGCTTATTTTCCGTGATTCGTGGTTACAATATTTTAATGATCGTCCTGGCCCAGTATCTGGCCACTATTTATATTTTGGCCCCGGACCTGCCACTGAGGCAAGTGGTATTCGATCTAAATCTCTTCGTTATAGTAATTGTTTCCGGGCTGGTAATTGCCGGGGGATATATTATCAATAATTTTTATGATGCCGAAAAGGACCTGATCAACAAGCCGAGAAAGAGCATGTTGGATCGGTTGGTCAGTCAGCGTACCAAGCTCGGTACTTACTTTATACTAAACTTTATTTCCGTGTTTTTGGCGAGCTATGTATCGTTCAAGGCAGTATTGTTCTTCTCCTCCTATATTTTTGGGATCTGGTTCTATTCGCATAAATTAAAAAGGATACCTTTTCTGGGAAATTTCGTATCCGCTACCCTGGCAATTGCTCCCTTCTTCGCCATTTTCGTATATTACAAGAACTTCGAGGCCGTAATTTTTGTACATGCCATCTTTCTTTTTTTATTGATATTGGCCCGGGAAATGGTCAAGGATCTGGAGAATATGGCAGGGGATATGGCCCATAATTATAAGACCGTTCCCGTTTTGTACGGGGTAACTTTTTCGAAGGTCTGTATTACCGTCCTTATCGGACTTACCTTGGTGCCTTCCTTGCTCCTTATAGAATATTTTGATGTGGGATATATGTACCTGTATTTCATAATATGTATTTTTTTGCAGATCGGGTTTCTGATCTTGCTTATAAAGGCCGTCACAAAAAAACATTTTGTATGGCTGCATATTATTTTAAAGGTGATCATCATAGCCGGGGTGTTCAGTATTTTATTGATCGATATCGATCTTGTATTGAACAGAATCCTGCGCTAGTTGCGAATAACCGCTTATATACCATGATCATCCGATTTCCTTTCCTACCTTTGCAACAAAATCAGTGCATATGGACAGGTCAAATATTAACGGTGACAAGAAATCATCGGGTAGGCAGGGCGGCAATTTTAGAAAAAAAAGTTATGCCAGGGGCAATGCGCCCATCAAGAAAAAATCCGAACCGGCCCCCCCATCGGACCCTAATGTATTACGGTTAAACCGTTATGTGGCCAATTCCGGCGTATGTTCCCGGAGGGATGCCGATATTTATATCGCCGCCGGTAGTGTTACCGTAAACGGAAAAGCGATCACCGAAATGGGTTATAAAGTGAAGCGGACCGATACGGTAAAATTCGACGGTCGTCTTTTAAATCCCGAAAAAAAGGAATATGTACTCCTGAACAAGCCCAAGGATTTCGTAACCTCCCCAAAGGACGAACATGGTAAGCGGACCGTAGCCTCCCTGATTACCCATGCTTCAAAGTCCAAACTTTCCGCCATAGGGAAGATGGATAAAAATACGACCGGACTCCTATTGTTCACCAATGATGGGGACCTGACCAAACGACTTACCTCCCCGAAAAACGGACTTCGTAAAATCTATCATATCGAGCTCAACAAAAACCTTAGGAGCGAAGATCTTCAGAAAATCAAGGACGGTATCGCGATCGATGACAAGGCGGTGCGGGTAGACGATATTAGCTTTATAGAGAACGCTCCCAAAAAGGAAGTAGGGATAGAACTTAGGAGTACCCGTAATAAGATCGTGCAACGTATTTTTGAGGAATTGGATTACGAGGTGGTAAAAATGGACCTGGTGGTTTATGCCGGACTCACCAAAAAGGATCTGCCACGTGGCCATTGGCGCTATCTTACCGAACAGGAGATCATCAATCTGGGCATGATCAAATAAACCCATCCGACAACGGATAATAGTAGAAAGAAGCCGATGCGACATTTCTTAAAGGACGGTACGGTTGTGCTAAAGATCGGTCATAGAATCTCTGCCGATAACAGGACGTATATGACCATAGCTAAATGTATGGACAATAGTCCAGAAGAGGGCCACCATATAAAGAGCAAGGACTATAATATGTTTTTGGGTCATTTTTCGGTATCCGGCGAAAGGCTGGTCCACGATCAAGATCAGGAAATCACTTTCATACTTGACGATAGGGTCGTAGGTCAAATATCCAAAAATACGGGCTTGACCTTTGAGCTTGAAATCGGAGCGGGGGGCAATGTGTGCTTTGCGAACAGTCCCG
>DATGQM010000315.1:0-4712 GCA_035304205.1 Arenibacter sp.
TGTAAGGTAGGCAGCAGCCAATCCAGGAACTGTTGATGTTCATAACTGCGGTCATATTCGTGAAAGAGCTGGCCTATATGCCAGTCCGCGGTATGTAGGATTTTCATAAATTAATTCATTGTGTCCAAATTCAGGACCTATATGGATCTTTGTTTTTGATCTGTTCCTATAATTAAGGCAATTTAAGGATTAAGTCGAAAAAGGAACCATTCAAGAAGAACCAATTACTTATTACCATCTCTAAATCCTAAGGTTTATGGCATAATGACTATTGCCAACAAATCGATATCTACCCCTTAATTGCAAGAGTTCCCTAAATAATATCTAAATTTAAGCCAATATTCATTTAAAGTTTATGGATTACAAATTATTGGTCAGGGAAGCGACGGATTATATGGAAAAATATATGGATGGGCACGATCTTTCCAACCTCCGGTTCCATAATGGCCTTCATGTTAAGGAAGTGGTCGAGGCAGCGGGAAAAATGGCCGACCGTTACCAATTGGATGAACGGGACACCGCTATTGTCCTCCTGTCCGCCCATTTTCATGATATCGGATATTGTGGTAGGGGCAAGGAGGGACATGAAATCAGGGGGGCAGACATAGCGGAGAATTTTTTACGGGATAAAAATGTGGGGGCGGAAATGATCGCAGCGGTGCGGGGATGTATTTTGGCCACAAAAATGCCCCAGTCCCCTAAAAACCTGTTGGAAGAAATTGTATGTGATGCCGATCTTTTCCATTTGGGGAGCAATTGGTTCGACGTCCGGAATAAATTGATGCGCCAGGAAGCAGCGGCCTGCGGACAGGTCGTGGACAAGGAGAATTGGCGTAGGAACACCATCAAATTAATGGAAAATCATCATTACCATACCGAGTATGGAAAAAATGTATTGGAACAAAAAAAGCAATTGAATATAGCAACCTTGAAACAAAAGGAGATAGCCGATTCCCTAAGGGCGGACAGTATCGAGGAGGACAAAAGGAAAAAAAGACCGGATCGGGGCATTGAGACCATGTTCCGGATCACGTCTACCAATAATCAGCGCTTAAGCGATATGGCGGATAATAAATCCAATATTTTGATTACCGTAAATTCTATTATATTATCGGTAGTAATTGCACTATTGCTACGAAAACTGGACAATAATGCACATTTGGTCTTTCCAACGACCGTTTTGCTCCTTACCAGTCTGTCTACAATGGTAATTGCCATTTTGGCCACAAGGCCTACCATTCCCAATGGGATATATACGGATGAGGACCTAAAAAACAAGAAGGTCAATTTACTGTTTTTTGGAAATTTCCACAAGATGGATCTGGATAGTTATTCCAGTGGAATGAAGCTAATGATGGAGGAAAGGGAGTACCTTTACAGCACTTTGATCAAGGATGTTTATTCCCAGGGAGTGGTGTTGGGCAGAAAGTTTAAACTCCTTCGGTTAGCTTATAATATATTTATGTACGGGTTGGTGATTTCCGTACTCACATTTGTAATGGTGGTGATCATTAATTCATAGTGATACAAAATTCGGAAATAAGAAGGTATCGATGTTCCCCATAATAAAGATAGTTTTGTCCCCGGAAAGTATTTGAGTCTTTTGTGGACAAGGGAGAGGAATCTCGAGCTGGAGTTTTCGGAGTAAACCCAGGATTAAATACGTAAAAATGGACAATAGGAAAGTACTTCGGATATTCATGACCTTGGCGGGCCTGTTTTTTTTCTCTGCCTGTGCCCAAACACCAAAAAGTTATAAAAGTCCAAAAGGTTATGATTTAAATAATGGGCAACGGACAATTTTACCGGACGTCCTTCATGAGCTATCCGGAATAGCTTTTCAGAAAGAAAGAGCCGACCTTATTTTTGCAAATGAGGATGAGAGCGGGAAGGTTTATTTTTTTCCTCCCGATGATCCCACCTTGCAGGAAGTCACATTTGGCGGGCCGGGCGATTATGAGGGGATAGCCATTAGTAACGGATACGTCATCGTTCTGGAAAGTGAGGGCACGATACATACTTTTCCGTATGCCGATGTTCGGCAAAAAAGTACTACCGATATAAAAATAGGGAAAAACCTGGTTCCAAAAGAAAATTACGAGTCCTTGGCGGCGGCATCGGTAGACAGCCTGCTCTACGTGTTGTGCAAGGAATGCGATACGGACAAGGGGACTTCTTCCGTAACGGGCTATATTCTAGGGCTTTCCAAGGATGGGGAGGTCTCCAATAAAGGTGGGTTTAAAATTGATGAAGAACAAATAGACAGGCTGAGCAGTTTAAGGGGAAAGCGCTTTCGTCCATCCGCCCTGACGTTCAATACCCTTACAAATGAATGGTATATCCTCTCCTCCGTCAATAAAATGTTGGTAACGGCCAATGAAAAATGGCAGATTACCGGAGCCTACCCCTTGGACCCCTCCCTTTTTAACCAACCGGAAGCCATTGCTTTCGATCAAAACGGTAATCTATATATCGGAAATGAGGGGGGTGATAAAATGGGAAATGGAACATTATTAAAATTTAATCTGACCCATTAGTATGTGTAAGATATTGAAAATTGTTTTGTTCTTATTTTTTACTGCCCCTTCCCTTGCACAGGACGCTGTGGTAAGTCGGGTTATTTTTATTGGCGATGCCGGGGAAACAAATCTTGAACAGGAAACTATTGTTCCATTTGCCGCCGATCTGGTCCTAAAGGGAAAAACCACGGTCCTGTTCCTGGGCGATAATATTTATCCACGGGGAATGGGCCTGCCCGGTAGCGGGGAGGAGTCGGCGACCGCGGATATCCTGCGTTCCCAATATGGGCCCATGCGGGCAACGGGCGCTCCCGTATATTTTATTCCCGGAAATCACGATTGGGACAAGTCGGGGGAAGATGGACTTGCAAAGATCAGGGCGCAGGGGGCCTTTTTGGCCGCACAAAACGATTCCCTTTTAAGGATGGTCCCGCCCAATGGCTGCCCGGATCCGATAGAGATCCCTTTATCGGACAATATGGTCGTTATAGCCTATGATAGCGAATGGTGGCTGTTTCCTTATTCGAAAATAGATCCTAATACCGAATGCGAATGTAGTTCCGAGGATGAGGTCCTGGAAAAAATGGAGGAACTGTTCTATAAAAATCAGGATAAGACCATTTTATTGGCTTCGCACCATCCCTTTCGGTCCTATGGGGTCCATGGTGGGTATTACTCCCTAAAAGATCACCTCTTCCCTTTTACGGCCCTGAACAAGGACCTGTATATTCCTTTGCCGGTGGTTGGGTCCCTATATCCGTTATTGCGGACAAGTGTGTTCTTGGACCCGGAGGATATACCGCATCCGGACTATAGGTATTTAAAACGGAAAGTAAGCGAGGTATTTGAAGGCTTCCCCAATCTTATTTATGTGGCGGGCCATGAGCATGGCCTACAGTTTATAAAGGACCAAGATCAATATCAGATCGTAAGCGGTTCCGGGGCAAAAAAATCCTATATAAAAAAAGGTAGGGACCTGCTCTATAAAAATTCCGTCCAGGGTTTCGTGACCGTGGACATGATGGGGGACCGAAGTACCAAGGTCACCTATTATATTTACGATAATAAGGGGGCCAAGGAGGATTTTACGTATACCATCCCTTATAAAAAAGAAAATCCCATTGCCTTAGGACAATCGACCATCGATGTGGACAGTATGGTGGTCATTGCCAATCCCCAATACGATGAGGTAGGTAAATTCCATCGCAAGCTATTTGGCGAAAATTATAGAAAGGAATGGGCTGCCCCCACGAAAGTACCGGTTATCCGGATCTCCGAAATAAACGGGGGGCTAAAACCCATAAAGAGGGGGGGCGGTATGCAGACCATTTCCTTACGTTTGGCGGATAGTACGGGAAAACAATATGTATTGCGCAGTGTAAACAAAAGCTCGGAAGCCCTGTTGCCCAGTGCCCTGCACTATACATTTGCTCGGGATTTTGTGGACGATGCCGTGAGCGCACAGCATCCTTATTCCGCTTTGATGGTCCCTCCCATTGCAAATGCGGCCAAGGTGCCACATACCGATCCCATCATCGGGATCGTTGCCCCGGATAGTGTCTTGGGCGTCCATAATCTGGCAATGGCCAATACGCTAGCTTTATTGGAAGAGAGGGAACCCTTGGGGGATTCCGATAATACGCCCAAGATGTTGGCCAAGATCAATAATGACAATGACGATACCTTTGGGGCCAAAACCTTTCAGCGCTCCAGGATGCTCGACCTACTTTTGGGGGATTGGGACAGGCATGGCGACCAATACCGGTGGGTAGACGAACGTTCCGGAAAGGACAAGGATTATCGCGTAGTTCCCCGTGATCGGGACCATGTACTAAGGCTTATGGACGGTATATTGCCCTATTTTGTCTCCCGTTCCTGGGCTGTCCCGACGATCCAGGGGTTTGGGCCGCGGATAAAGGATGTGGATTATTCCCTGTTCAAGTCGGCTTTCCTTAATGCCCAACCGGAAATGCAGCTCAATTTAAAGGATTGGAACGCCCTTTCGAACGAATTCGTAGCCAATGTTACCGACAGCGTATTGGTGGAAAGTATAAATAGCCTACCACGATCCTCTTATGAGATCAGGCAGGAGGAACTCCTGGCAGATCTTAAGGAGCGCCGGGACGCCATTCCCGAAGAAATGGAAAAACATTACCGTTTTATCAACTCCATAGTCGATATTAGGCTGAGCGA
>DATGQM010000316.1:0-3873 GCA_035304205.1 Arenibacter sp.
ATTACTTTTACTTCCCGCTCGTGCCGTCCGGAGGATGTTGAAAAAAAGGATTTCTTCGCTTTGTAATTCCGTCCATACCATAATAAAATTCCCGTTACGGGCAGGCTGGCCGTTAGCAGGCTTATCAAAAATGCAATAATCTTCCCTGTGATGCCCCCAATTGCCCCGATATGGATATCATAGTTCATCCGCAGTATCTTGTCGGCTACTTTGGCATCCTTATATTTGCCATAAATGGCCGGTGTTTCTATTTCTTCCAATGTATGTTGGTCAAAAAAGCGATAATCGGCATCATAGTACAGCCCCTCGCTGTTGGAAACTTCCACATAAATACTTTCTTCATCGGTATGGGGGTAATGCAGTTCAAACCCCTCTGCATTTGGTAATTCCTTTTGGAGTTTTCCGATCAGCAGGTCCATGGGTATCAGGCTATCATTTTCGACTTTCCCGCTTATATTCTCAGGGATAATAAAAGCCGCCTCCTTTTCCCCACCGGCGGATTTATAGACCACATATTTCAGCCAATCATAGGAAATCAGGGTGCCGGTAAAAGCAATTATCAATGCGAAGGAACAAATATAAAAACCGATTACGGTATGCAGGTCAAAGTTTTTACGTTTCCATCCCATTGTTTTTTTCCAATCGAATTTTATGCGCTGCCTTAGATTTTTTTTCTTTTTAGGAATCCATAGGATAACCCCCGAAACAATGATAAGCATAAAGACCATTATGGAGGCACTAACGACCTGCTCCCCGATTTCCTTGGGTAACCAAAGCCGCATATGGCCTTTTAGGATAAAGGCGAAAAAACCACTAAGATTATCGTTTACCTGTATGATCTCGCCCGAATAGGGATTTAAGAATACACTTTGATAGAACTCGGGATCGGCGTCATAAAAAATAACCTCGATAGCGTCGTCGGCTTTTTTGAAAGCGGTTCCATGAATGGTATTATGGGGGAATATGGCAAGTGCTATATCCTTGGCCTCTGTTGGCGTCAGGATAGGTCTGTCTTGCGGCACTACTTTCTTATAGTCGCCGTACAGGCTCTCGATCTCCTCCTTAAAGGCCCAACAACAGCCCGTAATGGCAACGATAAAAACGACTATGCCCGTTGTTAGGCCCAATATTTTATGAAGTTGGAATATGAATTTTTTAACTGTCATTTCTATGGGTTAAAAATAGTGGCACTATCAAAAAAATTAAAAGGTATATGAAACATTGGCCAACAGGGCCCTTGGTGTTTGGGGGTTTATGGTGGACCAGCCCTTATAATATTCCTTATTAAATGCGTTGTTAAGTTTTAGGCCGATCCTGTACCTATCCGCTTGGTAAAAAATGGCGGCATTCCCGATCGTGTAGGCAGGAAGGATGAATTCCCCGGTAGATTCGTAGTTTATGGCAAAACTCTCACTGGCCCCGTTAAGGCCCGCGCCAATGCCAAAACCATCGAGAGTCCCTTCCTGGAATTCATAGTTGGCCCAAAGGTTATAAAGTGATTCCGGTCCTGCCTCCAAGGGACGTTTGTTGAGGATCTCCGTATCGTCGGATTTGGTAGTTTCGCTGTCATTATTGCTGAAGCCCGCACGGATATTCAGGCCCTTGATCGGGTTTGCATTTATTTCAACCTCAAAACCCTTGCTTGTCACTTCGCCTCCCTGGATTTTATTGAAGGGCGAGGAAGGGTCCGTAATTACCCTGTCGCTTACCTTTATGTCGTAATAACTTACCGCAGCGTTCAATCTATTGTTGAAAAGATTTGTCTTGATGCCGAATTCCAATTGATTTGCCTGTTCCGGCCTGAATGTTTTTATGGTTTGGGGGCCGGATCCGGGATCGCCCACCAATTGGGGCGCTACATTGGTGAAGCCGTTTTGATAGTTTGCGAATACGGAAAGTTTATCTTCTATGGGCTGGAACAACAGACCGAATTTTGGGGATAGGGTAGTTTGGTCATAATTATCGTCGGGATTCGTAATATCGCCTTTGTTATCAAAATGATCCAGTCGCAACCCCGCCATTACCGAAAGCTTATCGGTTATATTTAATACATCCGAAGCGTATAGGCTGTAAACGTGGTATTTCGATTTATTGTTCCCAACGGGCTGTAGGGCCAGAACGGCATCTACACCGGCCGTGGAAAGGGGATAGAGATCGGTCTCTACCTCCGGGGTAAAGGGATCGTCCCCGTTGGAGCCCCCTTCGGGCGTTATATTCCCATAAAAGGCATAGCCGGTACCATTGTCAATTTGTAGGGCATTAAAATAATCCAATCCGATCACCACCCTATTCCGTAAGGTTCCAAGTTTAAAATCGCCGATAAAATTTTGTTGGATATCCGTTGTCTGCGTATTTGCATTCTGTTTGTTTAAAAATCGGGAAAACGTATCATTTCCTAATATCCCGTAATCGAACAGATAGGTATAATATCCTTTTGTGGAAGTAGAACTTTTGGAGAGCAGGCTCTGGGACTGCCAGGTGTCGGAAAGTTTATAATCCATTTCGATCCTATAGTTCTGGTTCGGGTTTTGTAGGGTCAGGTCATTGCTTGTAAACGATAATTTGTTATTATATCCCAGTTCCTTCAGATCGTTGGCTTCCGTTGGTGCGCTCCTGTTCAGGAACAGGAAGGTAGGATTGGTCTGTTCGGCCTGGGTTATTTCCGCATAGAATGAAAAGGAAAGTCTGTTGTTCACTTTATAGGAAAGGGAGGGGGCAACGAAAAACGACTTTCTAAATCCGGCATCCTGGAAACTTTGTTCGGTCGTGTAGGCGGTATTCAGTCTGAAATATAGATTATCCTCCTTGCTCAGGGCTATATTAAGATCGCCCATGATCTGGTTTAGCCCATAGCTGCCCGAAGTATAGGAGAGCTCCCCCCCGGTACCGATATAAGGTTTTTTTGTGACCACATTTATAAGGCCGCCACAGGAACTTACGGCATTTCCGAACAAGGTGGCGGAAGGGCCTTTTAAAACTTCGATACGTTCTATATTGGCCGGGTTTATGGTTCCGTTGGTCAGTCCCGGCAGGCCGTTCACCAATTGGGGCTGTACGGAAAATCCGCGCAAGGAATAATAGCCGGCACCATCGCCCCCACGGCCCGTTGAGGCCCAAAGCTGTTCAACGCCGGTGGCATTTTTTAAGGCATCGTCAAAATTTGTAACGACCTGCGACTGCAAAAGTTCGGTCGTCACCGTGCTGTAGACCTGTGTATTTTCGATGTCCTTTAAGGGCAGCTTGGAAACATAGGCCGTTTTTTTTCTTGAAAATTTGTTGGTACGCTCCCCTTCCACGACCACTTCGCTCAATATTTCGTTCCCTTCATAAAGTATGATCGGACCTACGTTGGAGGTTTGACCATTTGTAATCGAAACAGGAATTTCCCTCGTTTTGAAACCCAAATAGGAAATCGATAGGATCTGATCCCCATTTTCCAGGTGGGAAATCTCAAAATAGCCATTGGCATCGGTTTGGGTTCCCTTTAGGGTATTTTTCAGCGAAACATTTACCCCTAGGAGCGGTATTTTGTTGTTATCGGAAATAGTCCCGTTTACGATCCCATTTTGTGAAAATGCAGCATGGCCTATTATAAAAAATAGCAGAAATGTTAATTTATTTTTCATTGATTTTATTTAGACTTAATACAAATAAAAATTTTGGGTGAAAGTAAATATTTATTTTTAGCCCTCCAACAATTATTTAAATTAAAAATAGATCTCGATAATAGGCCCTAATGCCTTGATTCTATATTGCCAGTTCGATTATAACATAGCGACTTACGTTCAAAGTGGCAATGTCGTTTTTACAGGTAACGACGTTGATATCGATAAACTAGGACAGTCGATATCCGGACAAATTGAAAAGGACTTT
>DATGQM010000317.1:0-7560 GCA_035304205.1 Arenibacter sp.
GGTACTGATCGCTCCCGTAACCTTCGCCCTGCTCTGGGTACCATATCCCACTAATATCACCTCATCCAGTCCTGCTGCGCTTTCTTCCAAAACAATATTAATACTGGTCTGCCCGTTTACAGTAATTTCCCTACCGGCAAACCCGACATAGGAAACAACCAAAATAGCATTTTCATTATCCAACTCGATCAAAAAATTCCCGTCAAAATCGGTCTGTGTCCCATTGGTCGTGCCCTTTTCCACAATACTGGCTCCCGGCAAGGGCTGCCCATCTTGATCGGAAACATTACCTGACACCTGCAACTGCACCGTTTTATTAACGGGACCTGCATCGTCCGGATCTATCCGTAATAAAGATTTATCCTTTGCATCGATCTTTTTTAATACGATCTGCTTATTAAACACCTCATAACCAATATCCGTATTCAAAAACAGTTTTGATAAAATGGTTGCGATCCTCTCCTTCTCTACCTTTATAGAGACTTTTCGATCAAGATCCACATCCTTCCTATTCAACAGAAATTTAAATTCCGATAGGGCCTCTATTTCATGGATAACGGTTTCTACCGTGGCATTGGAGATATCCAAGGAAATTTTCTTGCTTTGGGAATAGGTATTGGCCTGTATCTGAAAAAGGGAAACGATGGTCAACAATACCGTTAGTTTCATTTTTAAGCTTCGCTTAAAAGGGTTGCGTTGGGCACCCCCTAACTTAAAGAGTTTTTTCATAATTTTGGTTCATTAATTGGTTAAAATTAGATTTGATCATCTTGTTTTCAATCGGGAAATGTGCTACATTTTCTGATTTACAATTCCAAAACAACCTGATTTTAGTGCTCTAAAAAGTTTTCGTCATATAGATAAATTGGTTTAAGGTTGTTACAATCACGTTATAATCACTTCATTATTTACAATAACATATTCTATGTCATAACTTTTACTGAACGATTCCAATACCTGATCGATCGTCTCTATATCAAAAGTGGCATCGTACAACTGTTCGTCCAAAACAGGGTCTTTATTAATTATGGTAACACTATAGCGTCGTTCCAATATTTTCCGGATCTCTTTAAAGCGAGTATTCCTAAAGACCAGCTTACCTTGCATCCATGCGGTATATAATTCCGTCTCTACATTTTGCACCATTATTCCGATCTCCTCTTTCTGCCATTCCGCTTTATACCCCGGTTCCAATAGAGTGGGGACGGAAAGGGTAGCATCGTTCCCTTTGATCTGAAGTTCTATCGACCCCTCCACCAATACCGTGTTAATATTGGAATCCTCCGGATAACGAGAGACATTAAATTTGGTGCCCAACACCTCGATCTGGATCTCGTTCGCATCCACTACAAACGGATGTCCCTCGTCCTTGGCAACCTCAAAATAGGCCTCCCCGGACAGAAACACCGTTCGGTCCTTACCTTTTATGAAAGTCACCGGATACCTCAGGGAAGTGCCCGAATTTAAAAAAACATGGGTGCCGTCCGATAGTACTACATCAAATTGCTTCCCATAAGGTATATTCAAGGTGTTATATACTAATTCTTCGCCTTTGGAAACCCCGGTATAGGTCAATTTTGATTTATTGTGGGTTCCTATGATATTCCCTTCGGCGTCCCTTACTACTTTATTTTCATCGATTCCCAAGGTTTCTATGGTTCCATTGTCCAGGGTAATCGTAATCGATTCCTCCTTGGGCACCAAACCACTTGGTCCAATTTTTGAAAATCGCCCTTGTTGATAAAAATTGCCCAGGGTAAGGAACAACACTCCAACAGCGGCATATTTCATGGCCCGTCCAACACTTTTTCGGAATTTATCCCTTTTTATCCCCTGCAATAGATGGTTCTTGATCTTATCGATATCCGGTCCGTTCATTAAAGTAATTATTTCAAGATGTAATTGTACGTATCCATCGAATATCCTTTCGTTGTCCCCAATGAGGATCCAATCTAACAAGCTGTCCAGCTCCTGGGCCGTAGCCTGCTTTGATAAATATTTCAGTATTAAATTTTCCACCTCCGGTGCGAGCATAAGTTCCTTCTATTATAGTAATGACATAGTAAATTTGCAATACCCTAATGTTTTGTCATTTTTTTTTCATATTTTCAATTAATCTTCTTATTATTCTACACCCAAATAACCTAAACCTATGAATTATTGCGATTATGATATTTTGATAGACCAACTTCAAAAAGGGGACGAAAAAGCATATGTATATTTAGTTGACACTTATAATATGCGATTATTTGGCTATGCCCTTATATTGACCAACGACCATGCACAGGCTGAGGATATACTCCAGAACGTATTCTTAAAAACTTGGAAACAACGCAAAAAACTGGGTATTAAATCTTCTTTACAGAATTACTTGTTCAAGTCCGTTTACAATGAATTTATCAACCAGTACAAGAAAAAAAGGTCCACCATGATCTTGGAGCAAAAGTATTTTGCCAGTTTGGAGAAGGCTGTCAATATCCATGATGATCAATCCTTTGAAAATATTATTGCCAGGATTTACTTGGAAATACAGAACCTCCCCCCAAAATGCCGTCAGGTCTTTATTCTGAGCAAAAAGGAAGGGCTCAACAATATGGAAATTTCGGAATACCTACACATTTCCATCAAAACGGTAGAAGCCCAGATTACCAAGGCCTTCGGTATTTTAAGGGGAAATTTGGGTAAAAAATATAAAAGTGTTTTCATACTTATTGTGGGGGCACGATAGGGAGAATGGCGGTAGGTGGTAACAGTTGTGAGTTATGAGTTGTGAGTTATGAGTTATGAGTGGTGAGTTATAAACCTGCCCAAGCCTTATCCCCATTAACATACGGAATACATCCCACAAATTTACCTGGTACTGGATTATAGCGCAGTGCTTTTGTAGCTCCTGGTTCTGAGGTGAAATATCCCCAAATGGTGAGTTGCTTCATCATCTGAAAAAAATGGGTCGCCCCGTCCTCGGGAAGTGTTTTGCTTTCCTTGTCCAAATGCACCAATAGCTGTTGCTTTTGGTCCTTTTCCATTTCCATAAAGCCTTTAGAATATCTTTCCTTTGCCAAGGTGTTAAGTTCCTTTATTCCTGAAATAAAGGTCTTCTGTTCTTTTTGATCGTAACAATCCGTAACGATCATTTTCATGAACATGCCAATTTTTGCCGCCTTGGCACCGGGGGAACGTTCGGTCCGGGGCAGAATGGTCTCGCCTACCTCATCCAAAAACGCAACATCCGACTCCGAAAACATTGCCCTGTTATTGGCATTGCCACTACATCCCAAGAGAAAAAACTCGGACCCTATAATCGTTCCCCCTAGAATACTTGCGGTGAGCGCCAATGCCTTTCTACGTTCCATAAGATGCTAATTGTTTTTCCAAAGTTTATAAGGTTTATCTGCATCCGTCTTAAAGGGCAAATAAACTTTTTTTCCCGTTCCGGCAGATTCATAGGCCGCAAAGATGACTTCCAGTACCGCCTTGCCATCCTCGCCCGTTACTAAAGGCTGCTTATCATTTTTTACGCAATCCACAAAGTGGGCGAATTCTTGGGGAAACCCATAGTTCCAAATTTCCTCGTATATGGTATAGCTCCAACCTATGGTGCTTCCCGCCTTTTCCACGGCATAGCCCACTCCTTTTTTACTATAGGTCTGTATGGAATTACCTTGAAGCACATCGGCATAGGCTACGCCTTCGGTACCATGTATTTCTGCTCGATCGTCCATCCCTCCCAATTTGGTCCAACTTTCCTCCGCAATGGCAACTACCCCGTTCTCAAATTCGAGTATTATAATTGCATTGTCATCCCCAATAGTCTTATCCGTATGCACACTGGTATTCATTTGCGCATAAACGGATTTAATGGGATTGTCCTTGTTCAACCATCTAAAAAACTGAATGGCGTGGCAGCCCATATCCATGGTAACGCCACCGCCAGATCGTTCTACGTCCCAAAAATGGTCGGCATGGGGACCGTCGTGCTTTTCGGATTGTTTTAACATGACAGGACGACCGAGCGCCCCCTCGTCCAACAAGCCTTTCAACCTTACATATTTCGGGGTAAAGCAAAGCTCTTCGGCATACATTAATTTTACGTTGGCCTTCTTACAGGCGTCGATCATAAGGTCCGCTTCGGCCAGATTCATACAAAACGGTTTTTCCACAACAATATGCTTTCCGGCCTTAGCCGCCTTGAGCGTTATGTCACAATGTGTATAGTTGGGCGAACCAATGACGATCATATCAATTTCCGGCAAGGCCAATAGCGGCTCAATTTCCGTACAATGATTGGGGATCCCGTGTTTTTTGGCAAAATCGGCCGCATTCCCGGGGGTCGGCGACATTACGGCGACTATATTTGCATCGGGAACCATTTTGAGCGCCTCTATATGGATCGATGATATAAATTGCGAACCGACTAGCCCCACTCCTACTTTCTTATCCATAGTTTTATAAATTACCTTTTCTTAATTCCGATACCGCATAATCGGCGGCCCGTGCCGTAAGTGCCATATATAATATAGAGGGACTCTGATTTCCCGTGCTGGTCATACAGGCCCCGTCCGTTACAAAAACATTTTTACAGAGGTGCAATTGGTTCCATTCGTTCAAGAGCGAATCCTTGGGATCCTTTCCCATCCTAACACCCCCCATTTCATGGATATCCAACCCAGGTGCCTGTTTGTTATCCGTAGCACTGATTTCGGTACATCCAAATTTCTGGAGCATTTCGCTGCTCTGTTTTAAAAAATCGGCCACCATTTTTTCATCATTTTCATCGTAACCCACGTCTGTCACCAAGAGGGGAATCCCCCATTGATCCGTTTGGTCACTGCTTAGGGAGACCGTACTGGATTCTTTGGGGATGGTCTCCCCTTGCATATACATATAGATATACCAATCCCCCGCCTCGCTTATGGCATCCTTAAAATCCGCCCCTATCTGTATCCCGCTATCCTCCAATTTGTTTGCCCGTGATCTATAAGCACCACAAAATGTGGTAAAACCGCCCACATATTCCATATCCTGTTCTTTTAGATTACGATAATTGGCAAGGATAATATCGGTGGGGTTTCTTCCGTAAACATATTTGTCATGAAAACCGGGCATTTTTCCGTTCACCCAGCCCCTATAGAGATGAAAACACATATATTTTCCCAGTAGGCCGTTGTCATTGCCAAGTCCGTTAGGAAACCGTTCTGATATGGAATTGAGAAGGATTAAATTGGAGTTAAGTGCCGATGCATTTAAAAAAATGATCTTGGCATTGAATACCATTTCCTCAAGGCTATTGGTGTCGATTACCTTAACGCCAGAAGCCTTTCCCGTATTTTCATCGTATAAAATGGAATGCACCACCGAAAATGGCCTGATTGTAAGGTTTCCTGTTTTATGGGCCCATGGCAGGGTAGCGGACACGGAACTGAAATACCCGCCAAATGGACAGCCCCGCATACATAAATTACGGGCCTGGCATTTTCCGCGGCCTTGTTCCAAGTGTATTTCCTGCGGTTCCGTTAAATGCGCCCATCTGGCTTTTACCAAATGCCTATCGGGATAATGTTCCTTTATGGTATCCCGCATATGTTCTTCCACGCAATTGAAATCAAAAGGCGGTAAAAACTCCCCGTCGGGCATAGCTTCTATCCCGTCCCTGTTACCACATACCCCTACAAATTTTTCCACATGGGAGTACCAAGGTGCCACATCATCATAACCTATAGGCCATGCTATTCCAAAACCGTATTTATGGGGCGCCTTAAATTCATAATCGCTCCACCTTTGGCAGGCCCTGCCCCAAGTAAGGGACCGTCCCCCTACCTGATATCCCCTTATCCAATCGAAAGGCCTTTTTTGGATATAGGGATGATCCGCATCCTTTATAAAAAAATGATCGGTATCATCACCGAATCCTGCCGCTTTACTGATCAATGGGTTTTGCCCATAAAACTCCCTGCTCATTTGCCCCCTATACTTAAACTCCCAAGGAGCCATATTGGCCGTCGGATAATCTTTGATATGTTCCACATTACGCCCCCTTTCAAGAACCAGTGTTTTAAGCCCTTTTTCACATAATTCCTTAGCGGCCCAGCCTCCCGATATTCCAGAACCGATCACTATGGCATCAAACGTATTAACCTCCTGCATCACTTATAAAATTAATTTATTAATTTACCGATAACAATAAAAGCTTGGCATCAAGGTAGAAAATAATCCTTTAATAAAAAACAGCATTGTTATTTATTGAAAGTTGTAAAGTTGCCGGCTACCTTTGGTCATCATCATAATTCTAGATAACTTTGGGCAAACCCAAAACCATAATAATGGCCCCAAATTTTAAAATTGCTATCGATCGCTTTGACGAGGCCAATAAGGAAGATCCGAATACTGAGATTTGGCGGGGCGACCTTTATCCAAAAGAATTATTGTATGCGATGCGGATGAGCGAAAAGTTGGATCTTTTTGCCCCTAAGGCCTCCGAAGCGCTACAATTAGCGGCAAGATGCCAGCATATCCGTAGATGGGAGATTCCAAGGGAAAGCCATGAAATGAACAGGGTGGGTTATCTTAAATGGCGACAGGCATTACAGAACTTCCACGTAGAAAAGGCAACCGCCATTCTAACAGAAGTAGGATATGATCGGGCAACCATAGATGAAGTAGCCTTTCTGTTACAAAAAAAACAGTTAAAGAAAAATACGGATACCCAAATTTTGGAAGATGTCATCTGCTTGGTTTTCCTGGAATTCTATTTCGAGGATTTTTCAACAAAGCAGCCCGAAGAAAAACAGATCGACATTCTTCGGAAAACCTGGCGTAAAATGTCCAAGAAAGGACAAAAGGCGGCGTTGCAGCTTCCCTTATCGGACACCACACTGAAACTGGTAAATAAAGCTTTGCAGGAATAGGTTTGAGTTAAAGTTATAATGTTATAATGTTGAAAGTCATAAAGTTATAAAGTTGAAGGTTATAAAGTTATAAGGTTGAAAGTTGATGGCTTGTAGGAAAGTAGGCAGATGAAAGTTTAATTTGTTAATTTGAAGATTTGGCAATTTGATAATTTGATAATTTGAAAATATAGCAAGGTAACGATTTGGGTATAGTTGCTCTAGTCTAACGTGCAAGATCCAAGCAAGTTGAGCTCAAAGTCGGGAGACTTTGCGCAGCGGATCAGAAAAGTTTAAAATCATTTGCATAAAGCTTACGGCATATGGCTTAAAGCATGAAAGCGGTAAGCGGTAAGCGGCAAGCCATAGGCGATAAGCTATAAGCTGTAAGCTGTAAGCAAAAAAGGTTTAAAATTAATGGCCTATTGCATAAGGCATATAGCTTAAAGCATAAAGCATAAAAACGGCAACCAAAAAAAGGTTTAAAGATTGATAGCCTATCGCATATAGCCTACAGCATAAAGCATAAAAAAAAACAGATATGAAAATCGTTGTTTTAGACGGATTTACCCTTAATCCGGGGGATTTAAGTTGGGAAACGTTGGAAGCCTTCGGAAAGTTGCAGGTTTTTGACCGGACTCCCTATGAACCCAAAAAAATTGTAGAGGCCATCGGG
>DATGQM010000318.1:0-3011 GCA_035304205.1 Arenibacter sp.
ACCAAAGCGGAAATATCGCTGGCTATTCCGCCAAAAAGACTGTCTTCCTGTAGCACGATCAACTTTCCCGTTTTTCTTACCGAATTGTATATAGCCTCCATATCCAAAGGTTGTAAGGTTCGTAGATCGATCATATCGGCCTTAATATCCGGATTGTCGTCCAATGCCGCCAGTGCCCAATGAACCCCCATTCCATAAGAGACTACTGTAATTTGGAATCCTTCCCTTAACAAGGCCGCCCGGCCCATGGGCAAGGTGAAATAGTCAATAGGAACGTCCTGATAAAGGCTCCGGTACAGTGCTTTGTGCTCAAAAAACAAAACAGGATTGGGATCATTGATAGCAGTGGCCAACAAACCCTTGGCGTCATAGGGAAATGCCGGATATACCACCTTTAAGCCCGGGGTCTTGGTAAACCAGGCCTCATTGGTCTGGGAATGAAATGGCCCGGCCCCTACCCCTGCCCCACAGGGCATCCTAATGACTATATCGGCATTTTCCCCCCAACGATAATGCACTTTTGCAAGATAATTGACAATCGGGTTAAAACCACTGCTCACAAAATCGGAAAACTGCATTTCCACTACCGATTTAATTCCCTGTATGGATAGTCCCATCGCAGCGGAAATTACGCCCGATTCACAGATAGGGGTATTCCTTACCCGGTGATTGCCAAAAGTTTCGACAAAACCCTCGGTAACCTTGAAGACCCCGCCATATTCGGCTATATCCTGCCCCATGACCACTAGTTCCCCATGTTGCTCCATGGACTGTTTCAGACCTTGGGAAATAGCATCTACCAATCTAATATTGGCATACTTTTGTCCGGGTTTAATGTCCTGGAAATCAAATTTTTTATAAATATCATTTAATTCATTAATTGCATTGGATTCCACATTGGCCCCCTTTGTGGCCCTTTTTAAGTGATGGTCTATTTCATCGTGTATTTCCTTTTTATACCTAGCGATCGAATCCTTGGTCAGTATTTTTTCATCCAAGAGAAATCGTTCAAAATTTAAAAGGGGGTCCTTCTTTTCCCAGGTTTCCAATAATTCTTGTGGCACATATTTGGTGCCACTGGCCTCTTCGTGTCCCCGCATCCTAAAGGTTTTGAACTCTAAAAGCACCGGTCTGGGATTTTTTCGGACACTCTTGCAGATTTCATCCATCCGGATAAAGACTTCCATAATATTATTTCCGTCCAGGATGTGCGATTCCATCCCGTAACCTATGCCCTTATCCGCTAGGTCTTTACATTTATATTGCTCGTGGGTAGGCGTGGAAAGTCCATATCCATTATTCTCGATACAGAACAATACGGGCAGGTTCCATACGGCCGCAAGATTCATTGCCTCGTGGAAATCCCCTTCACTTGTCCCCCCTTCCCCGGTAAAAACGGCGGTTACTCGGTCTTTTTTCCTGAGCAGGTCGGCCAGGGCGATTCCATTCGCGACCCCCAATTGGGGGCCCAAATGCGATATCATCCCGATAATTTTAAAATCCTGGGTGCCAAAATGGAAACTCCTGTCCCGCCCCTTTGTAAATCCGTCCAGTTTTCCCTGCCATTGCGCAAATAAGCGGTATAGGGGAATATCCCTTGTAGTAAACACCCCCAAGTTCCTATGCATTGGCAGTATGTATTCCTCTTCCGTCAACGCACTGGCCACCCCAACGGAAATGGCCTCTTGGCCTATGCCGCTGAACCATTTGGATATTCTCCCCTGTCGTAAAAGAAGTAACATCTTTTCCTCTATCAGGCGAGGCTTCAACATTCGTAAATAAAGCTTTAGTTGGGTAGCTTCATCCAATCGGTCCCTTATATATTGCATGTTATGATTTTCCTTTTGTCGCTCGGAATAATTTATAAATGTAACAAAAGGTGAAAACAAAGACGAACATTATTTAGGGAAGATTGCCTTAATATTCATTAACTTTGGAATATCTAAACAAAATAGGAATGAACGCAATACCAAGCGTAGATTTAGGGGATTTTATATCCGGGGATAGCGCGCGAAAGGAACGGTTTGTACAAGAAATTGGAAGTGCCTTCGAAGATATCGGCTTTGTGGCCCTGAGCGGACATTTTTTATCCGAGGAGCTTGTGCGGGATCTCTACAGGGAGATCAAGAATTTCTTCGATCTGCCCCAAGAAATCAAGGACGGCTATGAAGTAGCGGGAATTGGCGGGCAAAGGGGCTATACCTCTTTTGGAAAGGAACATGCCAAGGGGAGAAAGGAAGGCGATCTAAAGGAATTTTGGCATTTTGGTCAATATGTGGAGAATGACCCCAAATTAGAAAAGGAGTATCCGCCCAATGTGCCGGTAAAGGAATTGGACCGGTTCAACGAAGTGGGAAAGGAAACCTACAAAATGCTGGAAAAAACGGCCCAATATGTTTTACGGGCCTTGGCCCTGCATTTAGGGTTGGAAGAAAATTATTTTGATGCCCATATCAAAAACGGGAACTCCATTTTAAGGCCCATCCACTATCCCCCGATCATCCACGAACCCAAAAATGCCGTCCGTGCCGCCGCACATGGGGATATCAACCTGATCACCCTTTTGATGGGGGCGCACGGAAAGGGCCTGCAAGTGAAAAACCATGAAGGGGAATGGATAGACGCCATTGCCAGTCCCGATCAATTGATGATCAATGTGGGCGATATGCTGTCACGGCTTACCAATAACAAGCTTAAATCCACTATTCACCAAGTGGTAAATCCGCCCAAGGAATTATGGGGAACCTCCCGGTACTCCGTCCCCTTCTTTATGCACCCCATTAGCGAAATGCCATTGAATTGTCTGGAAAACTGTATAGATGCGGGCCATCCCAAACGGTTTGAGGACATTACAGCAGGAGAGTTTTTACATGAACGGTTGATAGAATTGGGATTGATTATTTAGATGTGAGTATTGAGATATTAGTATTGAGATGTGAGATGTTAGTATTGAGTACAAAGTATTAAGTACAAAGTTAGTTTTTGAGCACAATTTAAGCTCCTCCCTTTGG
>DATGQM010000319.1:0-6347 GCA_035304205.1 Arenibacter sp.
CCATAAACGGCAATGGAAAGTCCGTTTTCCTCTCCTGTAGCTACCTGACTGGAACGGATAAGACCTTTTATATGCTTGTCCATACGCACCAAAACGGTACCGTCCACATCCATCTGGTTATCATCGTACAGATAGTTGAAATCGGCCAAAATGGACTTTATCCTTAATCCGGTAGTATATTCCACCATATTAAATGCGTGTACCCCGATGTCCGCTATACAAGAACTGATCCCCGCCTTTTTTGGATCCAATCTCCAGACCGTGGAACGCTTGGCCTTGTCGTGGATAATAGAATTTATCCAACCTTGGTAATAACTTGCATCTACTTTGTGTACCTTGCCAATGGCACCTGCCCTTATCATTTCCCTCATTTGCCGTACCATTGGGTAACCCGTATAGGTATGCGTCAGGGCAAAAACGGTGCCCGATTTCTCTTGGGCCGCCCGTAATATTTTAGCTTCCTCATAGGTAGTGGTCATGGGTTTCTCGCAGATTACGTGAAAACCGTTTTCCAATAGTTTTTTCACCATTGGAAAATGCAAAAAATTGGGGGTAAGTACAGAACATACTTGGATCCTTTCCTCCTTGGGCAATTTTAATTCCTCTTCCACCAAGGTATCAAAATCCTTATAGATCCTATTGGTAGGTACATCTATTTCTTCAGCAAATGCAATATTCTCCTCAAAATTCGGATTGAAGACCGCCCCTACAATTTCGTAGTTATCGTTTATTTGCGATGCCACTCGGTGCAACACCCCGATCAGGGAGTCGCCCCCCCCACCTAAAATTCCTAATCTAATTTTCTTGGCCATACTATTATATTTCAAATTATTCTTTATATTCTACTTCCTCATTCTTAAAAAACAGGGTGAAGAGGGCCATTACCCCCAATGCAAAAATAGCGGGAAATATCCAGATATCCGTCCAACTATGTACGCCTTCATCGATCAAATAGTTATCCGTAATAATTCCGGCCACCCAAAAGCCTATCAGCATCCCCACCCCGTAGGTCGCCAAGGTGATCAGGCCCTGTGCCGCACTCTTATATTTCTCACCCGCCTTGGAATCCGTATATATCTGTCCGGATACAAAGAAAAAATCATAACAGATCCCGTGCAGGGCAATTCCCATAAGCAACATAAACGCAAGGTCGCCCGCATCCCCAAATGCAAACAGCGCATACCGTATGGTCCATGCGAGCATCCCGGCCATCAAGGTTTTCTTAAAGCCGAATTTTTTGAAAAAATAGGGCAATAACAACATAAACACCGCTTCGGAAACCTGCCCAATGGTCATTTTACCGGTAGGGTTTTCCATTCCTATTTCCGATAAAAACGGATTTGCATTTTGATAATAAAAAGCCAAGGGGATACATATCAGGATAGAGGATATAAAAAACATCAGGAAATTCCTGTCCTTTAGTAATTTCAGCGCGTCCAATCCCAAAATATCGGAAATGGACGCTTTTTCGTCCTTCCTTACTTTTGGGGGTGTTTTTGGGAGGGTAAAACTGAACAGTCCCAAGACCACGGATGCTATGGCCACCATCAAAAAGGTATTTTTAAGCATTCCAGCCTCCCTGGACGCCTCGGAATCCCACAGGAAAACATAACTAATGACCAATCCGGCAACGATCCACCCTATGGTACCAAAGACCCGGACAAATGAAAATTCCTTGGCAGGGTTTTTCATTTGGTTGAAGGAAATGGAGTTCACTAAGGCCAAGGTAGGCATATAAACAATCATATAGCCTAATATATATGGGTAAAATCCGGTAAAATCCACCGCCGTATACATCTGGTACATCAGTATGGCACCCAACAAATGTAAGACCCCCAAGATCCGTTCGGCGTTAAAATACCTGTCGGCCACCAAACCAATAATAAATGGCGCGATTATAGCTCCCCACGATTGGGTAGAAAAGGCCATGGCCGATTCCGCTCCCGTTGCGTTCAGATTGTTACCTAGAAAAGTTCCCAGGGTAACGAACCAGCCCCCCCAAATAAAAAATTCGAGGAACATCATAAAGGAGAGCTGTATCTTAATTTTTTTATCCATGATCATTTTGTAAGTTATAGGGACTATCTCTTATAAAAGATATAATCCAGAGCCAAAGGCTTGACACCATTGTTCCTGAAATCCACTGCGATCTGTGCCCGATGATGTGTCGAATGGTTAATAATATGGAACAAAATCTCCTGTACCGTATTGCCATAGGATCTTCCTTCGGTGGTTTCATAATCCAATCGTTTTTCTAAGCGATCAGTATTGGTAATGATATCGAAAGTGTTTCTTTGATTGTCATAATGTATATCTTCCCAATCGGTTAGGGAATGTATTTGAAATGTCTCGAATTCCCTTTTTTTGGCAAGCAACCTCGAATTCCATATATGATGGGCATTTAATATATGACTGAAGAGCGCAATAGTCTTTTCTGGAACATTTTCCAGGCTATTGCACTCTTCGATCAATTTTTTATTGCAATAAAAATTGTAATCAAAAAGCTCATTGAAAAAAGCCTTCATACAAAAATATTGGAAATTAGTTAAGTTGCTTGGCGGCTTTTATAAGCAAGTCCCTGGTGGCGATAATACCTTCTTCCTCGCTTAGATCGTTCCCTTCGTATTCTACACCTATATATCCGGTATACCCGGCATCCTTAACGATCTTAAGTATTCTGGGATAATCCAATCGCACTTCGTTGCCTTCCGCATCAAAATCGTTGGATTTTGCACTTACGGCCAAGGCATGTGGCATAAGTTCGCTGATCCCCTTATAGATATCATATTCCTCGGCACAACCGTTCTCACTTCTTTTTATACAGAAATTTCCAAAGTCGGGAAGCGTACCGCAATTTTCCATATCCACCTTGGTCATCACTTCTGCCAACATAACACCATTGGAGGACAGGCCTCCATGATTTTCTACAAGGACCTCTATATTCTTATCCTTGGCATAAGTGGCCAATTGGGTCAGGCCATCCACCGAACTTGCCACCCATTCCTCAGGGACATTACTGCCCGAAAGATTTACCCGTATGGCATGGCAACCCATGGCCGCAGCGGCATCTACCCATTTATAGTGGTTCTCTACGGCTTCCTTTCTTTTTTTGGCATCAGCGGTCGCAAGGTCTCCTTGGCCATCGATCATTATCAATACATTTTGCAGGCCATGCTTTTTGCTCTCCGCATTGCTCTTTGCCACAAAGGCATCCATAGCCTCCTTAGAAAAATTTGCGGCCTCTAGTTCCTTATAATATAATGCGCTCACGTATTCCAGACCGCTAAATCCCCACTCTTTTGCCTTTTCCGCAAATGTATAGGGATCTACCCCTTCGTTAAAAACCATTCTATGTATGGACCATTGTGCCAGGGATAGTTTAAAAAACGGTTCTTCGGACTTGGCCGTTACTTCTTCGGACTCCAAACTCTGGGGTTGTTCCTTGGGTGTATCCTTACAGGAAAGAATCCCCATAAACAAAATTGCCAATACTACCTTAAACCCCTTGATCTTTAAATTTTTACGATTCATTTTTATCCAATATTAAATTTAAGAATTATGCATCACTACATCGTTATAGTGCCGAACTAGCAGTAAATATAAAGGTTTAAATGTAGAAAATTAATTCTATATTTATAAATTTATCGAATAAACAATTTTGTGCATGGGCAAGTTTTATTACAATGAGGAACAGGAATCTTACGATGCGATTGTCGTAGGTACGGGAATAAGTGGGGGATGGGCAGCCAAGGAACTATGTGAAAGCGGATTAAAAACATTGATCTTGGAACGGGGAAGAATGGTCACGCATATAGAGGACTATCCCACTGCCAATATGGATGATTGGGATTTCCCCAACAACGGCGAATTGTCTCCCGAGGAAAAGGCCCAACAGTCTAAACAGGCCAGGACCGGATATACCATTAATGCCCAGCACAAGATGTGGTTCGTAAACGACGTCGAACATCCCTATAACGAGACCAAGCGTTTTGATTGGATGAGGGGCTACCATGTTGGAGGACGGTCCCTACAATGGGGAAGGCACAGCTATCGTTGGTCGGATATCGATTTTGAAGCGAACAAAAAGGATGGCATTGCCGTAGATTGGCCCGTAAGATACAAGGATATTGCTCCTTGGTACGATAAGGTGGAATCCTATATAGGGGTCAGCGGGGAAGGTCTGGGATTGCCACAGTTGCCCGATGGTCAATTTCTGCCCATGATGGAATTAAACTGCGTTGAACAGCATTTTAGGGAAAAGGTAGCCGAAAATTTTGATGGTAGGGTCGTCACGGCAGGAAGGGTGGCCCATATAACCGGAAACAAGGAATTTGAGGGCAGGAGCAAGTGCCAATATAGGAACCGATGTATGAGGGGCTGCCCATTTGGGGCCTATTTCAGTAGTAACTCTTCTACCCTGCCCGCTGCGGAACGCACGGGTAACCTAACTTTAAGGCCGGATTCCATTGTGTCCGAGGTTATTTACGATCCAAAGACCAAAAGAGCTACCGGTGTAAAAGTAATCGACAGGTTGACCAAGGAAGTTTTTGAATTTAAGGCGAAGGTAATCTTTCTTTGTGCTTCCGCTATCGCCTCAACCTCTATCTTAATGCAATCCAGATCGGAACGCTTTCCCCATGGTCTGGGCAATGATTCCGATCAATTGGGTAGAAACATTATGGACCATCATTTGGGCGTTGGTGCAAACGGCAAATTTGATGGATTTGAAGATAAATATTATAAGGGAAGAAAGCCCAACGGCATCTATATCCCCAGGTTTAAGAACCTGGGCGGGGATTCCGATGCCAAAAACTATATCCGGGGCTTTGGTTACCAAGGGGGTGCGAGCAGGGGCAATTGGGAGGAGACCATCGCCGAACTTTCCCATGGAAAAGACCTAAAAGAGGCTATTTTGGAGCCAGGGGGCTGGACCTTCGGGATGATGGGCTTCGGGGAAGTCTTGCCATATCAGGACAACCGGATGACCTTGGATTACGACAAACTGGACGGATGGGGCCTGCCCACCGTTACCTTCGATGCCGAATTAAAGGAAAACGAATGGAAAATGCGGGAAGAAATGAAGGAACAGGCCGTTGCCATGTTGACCAAGGCCGGATTAAGGGACATACAGGCCTATGACAGTCCTGGCGCATTGGGCCTGGGTATCCATGAAATGGGAACCGCCCGTATGGGCAGGGATCCCAAGACTTCCGTGCTGAACGGGAACAATCAGGTACATGCGGTCCCCAACGTGTATGTAACGGACGGCTCTTTTATGACATCGGCCAGTTGCGTAAACCCTTCATTAACGTATATGGCGTTTACCGCCAGGGCCGCCGCCCATGCCGCACAACAACTTAAAAAGGGAACCATATAATGATCGATAGAAGAAAAGCAATAAGGAACATGGGGCTTTCACTGGGTTATATAGTGGCCGCCCCAACATTGATAAGCCTGGTCCAAAGTTGCAAACAGGATGCCACTGTACCCTGGACCCCTGAGCTCCTTACCCGGGACCAAGGATCGGTCCTAATAAAATTGGTGGATACCATCCTCCCAAAAACGGAGACTCCCTCGGCTTCCGAAGTTCAGGTACATATTTTTATAGATCGATTTGTAAACGAGATACTGGAAAAGGAAGAAAAAGAGCTGTTTAAAATGGGGATGGAGAAGTTTACGGACAAGGCCTTAACGGATTCGGGCACCAAAAGTATCGCCGATCTGAAGGCCGAAGACTTGGAGCCTGTACTTGCCCATGCGTTAAAGACTTCTAAAGAGGATCAAGATAAGTATTTAAAATTGATCGATGAATATACGGAAGCCATACGCGCCGGGAGACCGGCCACTCTGGATGATGGGATATCCCGGTTCGCCTTTGCCAATAACCTACGGAAACTTACCATCCTAAGTTATAAAACATCGGAATATATAGGCGAGAATGTACTGGCCTATTTACCCGTCCCTGGAGAATATATAGCTTGCGGGGACTTACAGGAATTAACGGGCGGTAAAGCCTGGTCCATTTAATACCATATCTAAACCAAAACGATTTGAAATGAGCATGACCGAAAATTGGTCGCCAGCCCGAAAGATTCATTCTGGCGGGCAAACCAGAATAAGATATGCGAAATCGAAGATTCATGAACACCTTAAGAAACAATAAAAAAGGATGTGAATAATTACATATGACCGTTAAAAAACAATATATATCTACATATGAAAAGAAGAGATTTTATCCAAAAAACGGCCCTCACCAGCGGTGCAGTAACCCTGGGAGGAACAATGGCATACGGTGCGGCCGACCGTAGCAGCAAGAAACATTCGTTCAACCTAAAGTATGCCCCCCA
>DATGQM010000320.1:0-5382 GCA_035304205.1 Arenibacter sp.
TTAAAGGAAGTAATAATCCAAATAATTTGAAAAAATGGAACTATTTAGTCTAGAAAATAAAACGGCTATCATCACTGGCGGGGCCAGCGGGATCGGGGAGGCTATTTCCAAAAAGTTTGCGGCCCGGGGAGCCCGGGTACATATATTGGAATTTAATGCCGAGAATGGGGAAAAGGTCGTGAGGGAGATAACCGCTAATGGCGGAAAAGCAGTTTTTCATGCCTGTGACGTTTCCGATAATCAGCAAGTTTCCCGGATCATAGCCTCCATTGGGGAAGAACAATATATAGATATCCTGGTGAACAATGCAGGGATAGCCCATGTGGGAAATCTGGAAGGTACCGCCGAAAGCGATATGGATCGCATATATAATGTAAATATTAAAGGGGTCTATAATTGTATGCATGCGGTAATCGGCAAGATGAAGCAGAAGGGCGGGGTCATTCTGAACATGGCCTCGATCGCCTCTTCCGTAGGGATTTCGGACCGCTTTGCCTATTCCATGTCCAAGGGGGCCGTGTTCACCATGACCCTTTCGGTTGCAAAGGATTATTTGGGGCAGGGGATCCGCTGTAACAGTATTTCCCCGGCAAGGATCCATACCCCGTTCGTAGATGGGTTTATAGCAAAGAACTATCCCGGAAAGGAGGCGGAAATGTTCGAGAAACTCTCCCAGACCCAGCCGATAGGCAGGATGGGAAAACCCGAGGAGGTCGCTAATTTGGCCCTGTACCTATGTTCTGACGAAGCTTCTTTTATTACGGGAACCGATTTCCCGATCGATGGGGGGTATATTAAATTGAACGGATAGTTTTTTAATGTAACAATTTTTTAATGTAACAATGTAACAATTTGAGGATTTGGAAATTTGTCAATTTGGAGATTTGAAAATGGGTTAAACCTCATAACAACATAACTTGATAACCCCATAACAATTGGTCAATGTAACATGTAGCCATACCCAACTTTATAACATTATAACATTATAACTTTATAACCGTATAACTTGATAACCCCATAACAATTGGTCAATGTAACATGTAGCCAAACCCAACTTTATAACATTATAACTTGATAACCTTATAACTTTATAACCGTATAACTTGATAACTGATGCTGAATAGATTATTCCCATACTTGATCTTGGCCGTAATTTCCTTGTTTACGGCCTGTTCACAGAAATCGGGGTCCAATGCCCTAGCAATGCCCGTTTCCAATACCATTGCCATTACGGAAATGGATACCAGGGACTCCATTATCCTAAAGGCGGCACATGTAGTGCCAACGCCCAATCAATATGAGGCCCTGAAGAATGAATTTATTGCCTTTATCCATTTTGGGCCCAATACGTTTACTCGAATGGAATGGGGAAATGGAATGGAGGATCCAAAGATCTTCGACCTGCAAAATTTGGATACAGATCAATGGTGCAAGGCCATGAGCGATGCCGGGATGAAGATGGTGATCTTTACCGCCAAGCATCACGATGGATTTGTGCTTTGGCAAAGTCGGTATACCCAACACGGGGTCATGTCGTCCCCATTTAAGGATGGTAAAGGGGATGTACTTAAGGAATTATCCGAGTCCTGTAAAAAATACGGACTTAAATTGGGTGTTTACCTATCCCCGGCCGATCTGTTCCAGATAGAAAATGCGGAGGGCCTGTATGGAAATCTTAGCGAATACACGGAACGCACCATTCCAAGGGCCATAGAAGGCCGCCCGTTCGAAAATAAGACTACCTTTAAATTTAAGGTAGACGATTATAACGAGTATTTCCTGAACCAACTTTTTGAACTACTTACGGAATACGGGCCCATACACGAGGTCTGGTTTGATGGGGCCCACCCCAAACGCAAGGGCGGACAGACCTATAATTATTTGGCCTGGAAAGAATTGATACGGACGTTGGCGCCCGAGGCGGTTATCTTCGGGAAAGAGGATATCCGGTGGTGCGGAAATGAGGCCGGGGCCACCCGTGATACCGAATGGAACGTGATCCCCTATATGGAAGATCCCAATACAATGAACAGTTTTCCGGACCTGACGGATGCCTCCTTGGGGAGCAGGGAAGATCTTTACAAAGGGAAATACCTGCATTACCAACAGGCGGAAACCAATACCTCCATACGTGAAGGATGGTTCTATAGGGACGATACGGACCAGAAGGTGCGTAGTGCCGACGATGTATTCGATATGTATGAGAGGTCTGTAGGAGGGAATTCCACTTTCCTACTGAATATCCCCCCAAACAGGGAAGGGAAGTTTTCCCCTACGGATGTTGCGGTCCTGGAAGAGGTGGGCAAACGTATCAGGGAAACCTACGGTACGGATCTGCTTACAGGGGCCAACGGGCCAAAAGCCGTTTTGGATAATGATCTGGCAAGTTATGAAGTGTTGGGCGATGATCCCAAAGAGGTGACCATAGAGACCCAGGCCCCGATCACGCTGAATAGACTGGTAATACAGGAAGCCATAGATACCCACAGTGAAAGGATAGAAAAACATGCTTTGGATATATGGGTGGATAATGGTTGGAAAGAAATCGCAAGTGCGACGAACGTGGGGTACAAAAGAATTTTGCGCTTTCCGGAGGTCACTACCCAAAAGATGAGGGTCAGGGTCTTGGAAGCCCGTTCCGCTCCCGCAATTGCAAATATTTCGGGCTATTACTATAAATCAAGACCGCCGCAATTAAGCCTGGAAAGAACGATAGACGGTATGGTAAACATTTTTCCGAAAAAAGAAAATTTCGGATGGAATCCCCATGGAGAGGATGCCGCGGGAAATATAAATTCGGGCTATCTGATCAGATATACCACTGATGGCAGTGAACCCGACCTGGCCTCCCCATTATACGACCAACCATTTTCCCTATCCTCCGGGGAGGTAAAAGCGGTAGCCGAGGTCAATGGAGAACTGGGGAGCACAAGTGCCCAATTGTTCGGTATATTAAAAAAGGATTGGAAATTGTTGGGAGCCGATAGTTTTAGCGGTAAGAATAGGGCCGAAAATGCATTTGATGGTAAATCTGCCACATATTGGAGCTCGGATGCCAAAGAAGGCCCGCATTATATAAATATCGATTTGGGCCAGACCTATTCGATCACAGGGTTTACCTATACGCCCCAAACGGTATCTTCCGATGGGATGATCGAAAAAGGTATTATAAAAACGAGTTCGGATGGGAAATCCTGGAAGGCGGTCGAGGATTTTGGGTTCGGCAATCTGATCAACGACCCTTCCACAAGAACACATCGATTTAAAACAAAAATCGAGACCCAATATATCCGGATAGAATCCAGTGTAATTGCAGGGGATAAAAAAACGGCAGCGATCGCGGAAGTGGATTTTTTATTGGAATAAGGCGGATGAGGTTTTTTTAAATAGGATTCAAAAAATAAAATGATTTAAGTCCATGAAGCGTTGGGTTACATATTCCGTGATTGTTTTGCTGCTAGGGACACTATTTTATATCGTAGGCTTTACGGATAATACCGAAAAGGAAAGGCCGCCGAATATAATCTATGTCCTCGCGGACGATCTGGGCTATGGGGATATACGGGCCTTTGACCCGAATGGAAAAATAAGTACACCTAATTTAAATGCTTTGGCGGCCCAAGGTATGCGGTTTACGGATGCACATACCTCTTCCTCGGTCTGTACCCCTACCCGCTATGGCATAATGACGGGCAGGTATAATTGGCGAAGCCCGTTAAAGAGCGGGGTATTAACAGGTAGCTCCAAAGCCTTGATCCCCATAAATAGGACTACCGTGGCCTCGCTTTTAAAGAAAGAAGGTTATGAAACGGCCTTTATCGGGAAATGGCATTTGGGATGGGACTGGGCCCTTAAAAATGCGGATACGGCACTAGGGGAAGGTTGGGACGCCAAGGATTTTGATAATATCGATTTTTCCAAAAAGGTGGCCAATTCCCCCAATACGCTCGGTTTTACCTATTCATACGGACATAGTGGCTCCCTGGATATGGCTCCCTATGTTTATGTTGAAAACGGAATGCCCACCATGGTCCCCGATACCGTTACGGAAAGCAAGGATAAATATGGATGGTGGCGGAAGGGACCTACCTCGGGCGATTTTATTTTTGAAGATGTTACTCCCAATTTTTTTAGACGATCTTTTGATTATATCAAAGCGAGTTCTAAAGATCGAAATCCCTTCTTTCTATATTTGGCGCTCCCCTCGCCCCATACCCCTATTTTACCCACAGAGGAATGGCGGGGCAAGAGCGGATTGAATCCCTATGCGGACTTTATGATGCTGCTGGATGCCTATATGGGGCAATTGGCGGATGTGATCCGGGAGGCGGGAATAGAAGAGAACACCATCGTAATCTTTACCAGTGACAACGGATGTTCCCCCGCCGCCGGTATGGATGAAATGCTGGCCAAGGGCCATAATCCCAGTGGAATTTACCGGGGCCATAAGGCCGATATTTTTGAAGGGGGACATCGGGTGCCCTTTATAGTGAAATGGCCCGCTAAAATAAGACCGGGATCCCGGGCAGATCAAACCATCTGTACCACAGACCTTTTGGCTACCTGTGCCGAATTGCTGGGGGTGCGATTGGATGATGATGAGGGCGAGGATAGCTTTTCGATCCTTCCTTTGCTCAAGGACCCCTCCTCCAAGGAATATCTGAGACAAGCAACCGTTCACCATTCCATTAATGGGAGCTTTGCGATCAGGAGGGAGAACTGGAAAATGATCTTTACCCCTAGTTCCGGGGGATGGAGCGCACCATTGCCCAATTCGGAAGGGATAGGGAATCTACCAAAATTTCAATTGTACGATTTAAGTAAGGATCCAGGGGAAACGATCGATCTGTATGGACAGTTTCACCAAGTTGAAACGGCCATGACCCGATTAATGGTATCCTATATAGAGAACGGAAGAAGTACCCCCGGCGAAAAACAGAAAAACGACCCCGAAGGTTTTGGCAGCAAACAGTGGAAGCAATTGGAAGTGTTTTATGAGTATTAAGTATTGAGTATTGAGATATGAGTATTGAGATTAAAAATATTGTAATTAGTGGGCAGTAAGTCGTAGTTGTAGGCATTTCGCCTACAGTCTGGGTTCAAGAAAAGTGGCAGTAAGCAGTAGCATGTAGGCATTTCGCCTACAGTCCGGGTTCAAGAAAAGTGGCAGTAAGCAGTAGCAGTTGGCATTTCGCCTACAGTCTGGGTTCAAGAAAAGTGGCAGTAAGCGGTAGCTGTAGGCATTTCGCCTACAGTCCGGGTTCAAGAAAAGTGGCATTAAGCGGTAGCTGTAGGCATTTCGCCTACAGTCCGGGTTCAAGAAAAGTGGCAGTAAGCGGTAGCTGTAGGCATTTCGCCTACAGTCTGTGTTTAAGAAAAGTG
>DATGQM010000321.1:0-4552 GCA_035304205.1 Arenibacter sp.
ATACTTTAAATATATCCACATAAATTCATTTTAAACTCCTATCAAATTCATAAATTACCTACATTTGCGTTCCTAAATAAAAAATATTATGCTCATTTGGAGTCTATTTATTGGTCTGATCATTATTTTTCTAGCATTGGACCTTGGGGTCTTTCACAAGAACGACCATGAAATAAAAGCAAAGGAAGCTGGGATCTGGACCGCCATATGGGTTACGGTGGCCCTGAGCTTTAGCGGCATAATTTACTGGTTATTCTCCGACGGGCTTATAGCCAACCCTACTGGATTGACCGCCCAGAACGCCGTTTTAAAATATATCACGGGCTATCTTATAGAACTCTCCCTGAGCATAGATAATGTTTTTGTGATCGCCGTTATATTTTCCTCTTTTAAAATTCCGGCTATTTATCAGCATAGGGTATTGTTCTGGGGAATATTGGGCGCCATAGTCTTTCGGGCCTTGATGATCGTGTTCGGTGTTGCCCTGATCACCAAGTTCGATTGGATCATTTATGTGTTTGGAGTGTTCCTATTGTATACCGCATTTAAAATGCTCCGATCCAATGATGATAAATTTGATCCCAAGACCTCCTTCGTTTTTAGGCAGATTAAAAAAATATACCCGATTACCACTCAGATCAGAGGTCACGATTTTTTTATAAAACGCATGGGGGTTACTGCGGCAACACCACTTTTTGTTGCCTTGATAATCATAGAATTAACGGACGTTCTCTTTGCACTGGATAGCATCCCCGCTATATTGGCCATTACGGCCGACCCCTTTATTGTGTTCAGCTCCAATATCTTTGCAATATTGGGATTGAGGTCCATGTATTTTTTAATCTCAAGAATGTTGCAGAAGTTCCGATTTATCAATTACAGTCTTGTAGTTATCTTGGCATTCGTGGGCTTGAAGATGCTGTTCTCGCACCATATCGAACTCCCTGAATGGCTCTCCCTTACGGTCATATCGGTTTCTTTGGCGGGCGGAATTCTAGCTTCGCTCCTGATTTCGGACTCCAAAAAGGAAGAGGAAGGTCCCGTTTAAGGAACTTTAATTGGACAACCAAGGGCCTCCCTAGAAATTATCGATTTTTATCGGATAGTTTTCCGGCGATAATATTCAGGGCATCCTCCACGGTCCGCATCCGATCCATATCCTCGTTTTCCAGTTTGATCTGATAGGCATCCTCCACATCCAGGACAATATCTACCAGATTGGCCGAATTGATGTTGAGCTCCGTTATAAAATTACTATCCGGCCTTATTTCCGCTACCGAAACATCCTCTGGCAGATAGGTTTTAACAATTTCCCTTAAGGTGGCAAAATGCACTTGGTTGACCATATTTATTGTTCTTTATATTCCCTAAAGATAGCACAGGCATTTACATCCCCAAAGCCAAAACTGGCTTTCGCCACAATTTTTGGAGCATAGGCAAAGGACGCCTGCGGAATCTTGGAAGGATCTACCCATTCCAAAATTTTGGGGTGGATATCCCTACAATTTAGATTGCCATGGACCATTCCATCCCTGAACTGTAACAGTGCCGCTACACACTCGATACTTCCTGCTGCGGCCAGACAATGCCCTACGGATCCCTTGGTGGAATTGATATAAGGAAAATCGCTCCCCGACCGTTCCAGTGCTGAACACCAATTCTTTATTTCTTCCGTATCCTTTGAAGTGGCCGTTAAATGCCCATTGATTACATCTACCGCATTTTTTTCTACCCCGGCATCTTCCAGGGCAGCGATAATGCATTGTTGTACCGCTTCGTTGTTCGGGGCGGTCATGCTGCCATTGCCCCTTTGCCCCCCACTGTTTATGGCACCGCCCAATACTTCGGCATATATCCTTGCCCCCCGGGCCCTGGCGCTGTCCAACGATTCCAATACTATTGCCCCTGCCCCGCTTCCGGGAACAAAACCGGAAGCCGTTGCGCTCATGGGTCTACTAGCTTCCCCCGGTCTGTTGTTATAACGGGTGGGCAAAATACGCATAGCCTCAAAACCGCCCCATATATAGGGGCCGGAATCGCTGCAACTTCCTACCAACATCCGATCTGCCTTGCCCATGCGTATACGTTCCGATCCCATGATAAGGGCTTCCGTACCCGTAGCGCAGGCCGATGAATTGGTAGTGATCTGATTCCCACATCCCAGGATGCCACCGAGATAGGCACTAATACCGCTGGCCATGGTCTGCATCACGCTAGTACTCCCCAACCTACGCGTATTCCTGTCGTCTATTAAATAAATGGCCTCCCTAAACTTGTCAACTCCCAAAATTCCGGTGCCGAATACAATTCCGTTTTCCCGATCGGGCCGTAGACCGTCCGCCTTATTTAATCCGGCATCGGCCCATGCATCCGTTCCGGCCATAACTCCGTAGACCAATCCGCTTGCTTTTAATCCCTTGCGCTGTAAGGGGGTAAAGTAATCCGCTATTAATTGGTCCGTTATTTCGGGCTTTCCCGCTATCTGGCACCCAAATTCCAGATCTGCCAGTTCCTGTTGAAAGCGAATGCCGCTATCGCCATTTTTTAGGGCCCGACTAAAATTGGACAATCCCACGCCATTGGGAGCACAAATGCCCAGTCCGGTTACTACCACCCTTGCCCTATCGCCCATTGCTCCTGTTTTTAATCATCCCGGACAGTTCGCCTTTACACACCAATTTGCCCTGGGAATTATACATTCTGACCTTGCATTTCAATTTTTGGAACCGAAAATAAATTTTTTCCGATTTTACCTTTACGGTTTCCATTGGGTAAACGGGCAAAAGAAATTGCATTTGGGAGCTGCTCAAAGCTATTTGTGCTTCGTCCGTACCATCGCCCATTTTATGCATTAAATAGATTCCTATGGCTACCAATCCGATCTGTGCACAGCACTCTGTAAGTATAACCCCGGGGGTTACCGGGCGTTCCTTAAAATGTCCTGGGTAAAAAAATTCCGATCCCTTAAAGGTATAGCTGCCTTCCACTGTATCTTCAGTTACAGACTCTAGGGCATCCACAAATAAAAAAGGGTCGCTATAGGGGAACTTTCCCAAAATATCGTTTACGTCCATATCCTTTCTTCTATTATTCCATGGGGTCGGCACCTTGTTGCGGCCTACCATTGCAAAAGCATTCTTTGGGCAGAAAATCCCGGCCCAAAACTCAACAGTAGTCCTTGATTTCCCTCAGGGATATTCCTTTCCATAAAACGTTCCAGGACATAAAGGACCGTAGCACTGCTCATATTCCCGTACAACCTTAAGGTTTCCCGGGTATCGTCCAAATTTTTCCCCATGGAACCGAACAAGCGCTCTACGGTTTCCACGATCTTTTTACCCCCCGGATGGAAGATCAAATGATCTACCCTTTCTATCTCACTTCCCAATCGGTCTAAAAAAGGATGGATAATTTCCGGAAAATGGGCGGCGATGGTTTCGGTAACGGCGGGATCAAGGATCATTTTAAGTCCGAAATCGGTAAGGTCGAACCCCATTAGATGGGTGGTATCCGTAAAATGGTACATTTCCTCACCAACGATATGGGGCCCCACCGCATCTTCCTCGGAAGATATCAGCACACAGGCCGCACCATCCCCAAAAATAGCGGCACTCACCATATTGGCCATGGAAAAATCGTTGAGCTGAAAAGTGGCGGTGGGACTTTCAACCGCAATGACAGCGGCCCGTTTTCCGGGATTGGCCCTTAAGAAGTTACTGGCGTAAATGAGGCCGGAAATCCCAGCTGCACAGCCCATTTCGGTTACCGGCAAACGTACCACATCCTTCCGAAGCGACAAGGTATTGATCAAATAGGCGTCCAAGGAGGGAATCATAAAACCGGTGCAGCTCACCGTAATGATATAATCCAGGCTCCCCGCCTGCCAATTCATTTTATCCAATGCCTTTTTTAGAACTTGACTCCCCAATTGCCTGACTTCCCGGATATAGATATTGTTTTTCTTCTCAAAGGAAGAGGCCGTAAAAACTTCTTCGGGGCTCATAATGCTATAGCGCCTGTCTACCGCCGCTCCCTCAAAGATCTTCAATATTTTGCGCTGAAACCGATCTCCCTGTCCGCTCAACCAATTCTCTACAAGGGGCAAAATATCCTTGGTATCCCTACTGTACCGGGGCAATTCTTTGGTGACGGTCACAATTCTAGTTTTGTTCATAGGAAATCTATTCTCTTTTTATTTGCATCACCCATAGGTACCTAAAGGCCCATTTCCACCTAATTTGATGAACCAAATGGGGAAATATCATGGAATATTCCTTTAATTCCGACTTAGTAAAGGCTCTTTTGATAGAAATCAGCCCATCATACCTTGCAATATGGGTTTTTATAAAAATAACACTAAATATTTTAAAGAGGTAATAGGAGACCCTACTTCTTTGAAGATCATTGATTATAATCCCTATTTGCGAAAGTTGAACGATCCTCTGCAAAAAAACCGGGATTTCCTCCTTCCCAAAATGGTGCATCGTAAGGGTGCACAACAAAATATCACATTGGGGAGTGTGGACTTCCAGGCTTAAAATATCCTTTTGCA
>DATGQM010000322.1:0-4671 GCA_035304205.1 Arenibacter sp.
GCACGGGCCTTTTTCACATGCCATGGAGCATTCCATAGTCGAAGGGGTCGGCCACGAATACATCTCCCTCTTGTTCATGGAACAGCTCAATAGGAAATATAAAGGAAAATTGACCGTCGCCATCGATATCTTCAAGGGAAATCACGCTAAAAAATTCTTAAATCAATTGGTTTCCGGCCAGTTGGATATGGATCGGATGGATTATTTAAAGAGGGACAGTTTTTATACCGGGGTAGCCGAGGGCAATATCAATTCCGAAAGACTGCTCACCATGTTGAATGTGCATAACGGGGAATTGGTAGTAGAGCAAAAGGGAATTTATTCCGTGGAAAAATTCTTAATGGCAAGACGTTTTATGTATTGGCAGGTATATTTACATAAGACCGGATTGGTGGCCGAACAGTTATTGATCCGTATATTAAAAAGGGCCAAGGAACTATTTATGGCCGGGGGCCGGCTGCCCTGCGATGGGGCCTTGCGTTTTTTTATAGAAAACAGGATTTCCAAGGAAAATTTCTTCCCCGAAATCCTGGACAAATTTGCCAAATTGGATGATGTAGATATATTATTCGCTATAAAAACATGGCAGGACCATGACGATTTTGTACTGTCCAGATTGTGTAAAATGCTCCTCAATCGCAACCTATTGCATATCAAATTAAAGAATAGTCCCATTGACGGGCTAAAACTGCAAAAGCAATTTGACCGGTTTAAAAATACATATGGACTATCCGACACCGAGACCGCATACTTTGTATTTACGGGAGAAATCCAGAACCGCACCTATAATTCGGAGAGTCAACATATCGGTATTTTACGCACCAACGGCAAAGTGACCGATGTTGCCAAAGTTTCCGATCAACTTTATTTGCAGGCACTTTCAAAAACAGTTATTAAATATTATATCTGTTTTCCTAAAGTTGCCGTTTAACTATTTTTCTTACTTTTGTGCCCATGATATTTACAGCAAGCCAAATCGCAGGATTATTAGAAGGTGATGTGGAGGGAAATCCAGAAATTGCGGTGCATAAACTAGCCAAGATCGAGGAAGGGGAAACGGGGGCGCTCACATTTCTGGCCAATCCAAAATACACTTCTTATATATATACTACAAGGGCGTCCGTGACTATAGTCAATAGGGACTTTGTGCCGGAGCACGATCTGACCACTACCTTGATCAAGGTGGACGATGCCTATACTTCTTTTTCCAAATTATTGGAATACTATAATCAGGTAAAAAGCTATAAGATGGGCATTGAACAACCGGTCTTTATGTCGGACACCGCAACCTATGGGGAGGATTTTTATCTAGGGGCCTTCGCTTATCTGGGAAATAATGTAAAGATCGGGAACAATGTAAAGATCTACCCCAATGTATATGTGGGCGACAATGTAACGGTAGGCGATAATGCAATACTCTTTGCCGGGGCCAAAATTTATTCGGAGACCATAATCGGGAATAGCTGCGTAGTCCATAGCGGGGTAGTTATAGGGGCGGATGGATTTGGATTTACGCCCAATGATAAAGGGGAATACACCAAAATACCACAAACAGGAAACGTTATCCTTGAGGACAACGTAGAGGTCGGCGCCGGCACCACCATAGATCGGGCGACCTTGGGCTCTACCATTCTCAGGAGGGGCGTAAAACTCGACAATCAGATACAGATAGCCCATAATGTAGAGATAGGGGAACATACCGTAATAGCGGCCCAAACGGGAATTGCCGGATCTACAAAAATCGGAAAATATTGTAAGATCGGGGGCCAAGTGGGTATAGTAGGGCATATTACCATTGGAAACCATGTAAAGATACAGGCCCAGTCGGGTATTGGAAGAAGTATTATGGACAATGAAACCCTACAGGGATCGCCGGCCCTGAATTATGGGGACTTTAACAAGTCGTACGTACACTTTAAAAATTTGCCGAAGATTATTAATAGAATTGAAAATATCGAAAAAAAAGATTGACGGTGGTTAAAACAGTTGTAAAACAAAGGACGATTGCAAAGGAAGTAACCCTTACGGGCGTTGGTTTGCATACAGGGGAAAATGTAACATTGAAGTTTGTTCCAGCTCCCGAAAATTACGGTTATGCCTTTAAACGGGTAGATTTGGAGGGCGGTCCCATCATAGAGGCGGACGCCAATTATGTGGTCAATACCCAGAGGGGGACCAATCTGGAAAAGCGGGGCGTCAAAATTCAGACCTCCGAACACGTCCTTGCCGCCTTGGTGGGATTGGAGATAGATAATGTCCTTATAGAGCTCGACTCTCCCGAACCTCCCATTATGGACGGGTCTTCCAAGTTTTTTGTGGAAGCCCTGGAGAATGCGGGTATTGTGGAACAGAAGGCTACAAGGGACGAGTACTTGGTAAAGGATGTAATCTCCTATCGGGATGAGGCTACAGGCAGTGAAATCACCATAATACCCTCCGATAGTTACCAAATTACGACCATGGTGAATTTTGGTACCAAAGTACTGGGGACCCAAAATGCCACTTTGGACGAATTGAGCGATTTTAAGGCCGAGATTGCAAATGCCCGGACCTTTAGTTTCCTGCACGAACTGGAAATGCTTTTGGAGCACGGCCTTATAAAGGGCGGGGATCTCAACAACGCCATTGTTTATGTGGACAAGGAAATCTCCGAGACCACCATGAAAAAATTGGAGAGTGCGTTCAAGAAAAAGAAATTGTCCGTTAAACCTAACGGTATCCTGGATAATCTTACCCTGCACCATCCCAATGAGGCGGCCCGGCATAAATTATTGGACGTCATAGGGGACCTGGCCTTGGTAGGAACAAGGATCAGGGGCAAGGTAATTGCCAATAAACCCGGCCATTTTGTTAATACCCAGTTCGCCAAAAAATTATCCAAGATCATAAAACTTGAAAAACGGAATTCCGTTCCCCAATATGATCTTAGTCAGCCTCCACTCATGGATATCCATAAAATAATGGATATGCTGCCGCATCGTCCGCCTTTTTTATTGATCGATAGGATATTGGAATTGTCGGACCAGCACGTAGTGGGGATGAAGAACGTAACCATGAACGAGCAGTTTTTTATAGGTCACTTCCCAGGTGCCCCGGTCATGCCGGGGGTCCTCCAGGTGGAAGCCATGGCGCAAACGGGGGGTATCCTGGTATTGAGTACCGTCCCGGACCCTGAAAATTATCTTACCTTTTTTATGAAGATAGATAATGTGAAGTTTAAACAAAAAGTATTGCCAGGGGATACCCTGATCTTTCATTGTAGTTTAATATCCCCCATCAGGAGGGGGATCTGTCATATGCAGGCTTACGCATATGCCAATAATAGACTGGTATGCGAAGCGGAAATGATGGCACAAATAGTTAAAAAGAAATAGAAGAATGAACCAACCATTGGCTTATATTCACCCAGGTGCCAAGATCGCTAAAAATGTTGTGGTAGATCCATTTACCACCATTCATAACAATGTAATTATAGGGGAAGGTACCTGGATAGGTTCCAACGTTACCATAATGGACGGCGCCCGGATAGGAAAAAATTGTAATATTTTCCCGGGGGCGGTCATTTCGGCCACGCCGCAGGACCTGAAGTACGATGGGGAGGAAACTACCGTTGTTATAGGGAACAACACTACGATCAGGGAATGTGCGACCATCCATAAGGGCACTTTGGACCGGATGAGAACGGTCATAGGCGACAATTGCCTGATTATGGCCTATTGCCATATTGCGCATGATTGTATCGTAGGGGACAATTGTATTTTCTCCAACAATTCTACCCTAGCCGGCCATGTAAGCATTGGGGATAACGTCATTCTTGCCGGTCTTGTGGCCGTTCACCAATTTGTATCCATAGGAAACCATGCCTTTGTTACGGGCGGATCATTGGTAAGAAAGGATGTTCCCCCGTTTGTAAAAGCGGCAAGGGAACCACTTTCCTATGTAGGTATAAATTCCGTGGGATTAAGAAGACGCGGATTTACGTCCGATAAGATCAGGGAGGTTCAAAATATTTATAGGATATTATATCAAAAAAATTATAATAATTCCCAAGCGGTCCAGATTATCGAGGCTGAAATGGAGGCGACCCCGGAAAGGGATGAGATTCTACAGTTTATCAGGGATTCCCAAAGGGGTATCATGAAAGGATATTTTAGTACAAATTAAATAAATATATGGCATCTACATCGGATATTAGAAAGGGCCTGTGCATCAGGTACAACAATGACATTTATAAAATAATCGAGTTTCTACATGTAAAACCGGGCAAGGGACCCGCTTTTGTCCGGACCAAGCTAAGAAGCGTGAGTACCGGCAGGGTATTGGAAAACACCTTTTCCGCCGGTCATAAACTGGAGGACGTTAGGGTAGAGACCCGTTCCTATCAGTTTTTGTATGCGGAAGGGGATACCTATCATTTTATGAATACCGATGATTATAATCAAATTGCCCTTCCGGTAGGTTCTTTGGACGCTCCCGATCTTTTAAAGGAGGGCGAGGTAGTAATCATTCTATTCAACACAGAGGATAGTATGCCCTTATCCGTGGATATGCCCGCAAGCGTTGTTCTCGAAGTTACCTACGCAGAGCCCGGTGTTAAGGGAAATACCGCAACCAATGCTACAAAACCCGCTACGGTGGAAACAGGGGCCGTTATAAATGTTCCTTTATTTA
>DATGQM010000323.1:0-2745 GCA_035304205.1 Arenibacter sp.
GTGGGGCCCTGGAGTTTGGACCCGATGGCAATCTATTTATCGGATTGGGGGACAATACCAATCCTTTTGAATCTTCGGGTTTTGCACCTATAGATGAAAGGGAGGGTAGGGCTTTGTGGGATGCCCAAAGATCGGCAGCAAATACGAACGACCTGAGGGGCAAGATCTTGCGGATCAGGCCCGAGGTCGATGGTACTTATTCCATTCCGGAAGGGAACCTGTTTCCGGAGGGAACACCCAATACAAGACCGGAAATTTATGCGATGGGCCTGCGCAATCCATTTCGGTTTTCCGTGGACAGTAAAACCGGCTATGTGTACTGGGGCGATGTGGGCCCCGATGCAGGTGAGGGCGATCCCCAACGTGGGCCGCACGGGATGGGCGAGTTTAACCAGGCCAGGACCTCCGGAAACTGGGGTTGGCCCTACACCCGCGGAAACAATCAGGTTTATTACGACTATAATTTTGCCACTAAAACTCCTGGTGCGAAGTTCGATCCCAACAAATTGATCAATGATTCCCCGAACAATACGGGGCTAAGGGAGTTGCCACCGGCCCAGGAATCCATGATATGGTTTTCTTACTCGGCTTCCAAAGAATTCCCATGGTTGGGGAAAGGAGGGGTGAACCCTATGGGCGGTCCTGTTTTTTATGCCGATGATTATCCAAAGGCCACCAATAAGTTTCCGGCCTATTTTGAAGGCAAACTGTTTTTGTACGAATGGATGCGGGACTGGGTATATGTGATTACTTTGGACGAAGATGGGAATTATGTAAAAGCCGATCCGTTTATGCCGAGCAGCGAATTTTCGCACCCTATGGATATGATCCTTGGTTCGGACGGGAATCTATATATGCTGGAATATGGACAAAAGTGGAATTCCAGGAATATGGACGCACGACTCAACAGGATCGGTTATGTGGATGGCAATCGAAGTCCGATCGCAAAAATAACGGTAGACCGGACAGTTGGGGCGCAACCTTTTACCGTACAGTTTTCGGGGAGCGGATCGGTAGATTATGATAAGGATATGCTTAGTTATGAATGGTACTTTACCGAGGGGAACGTACAGGATAAAACAGAGACTCCTAGCTATACCTTCACCGAGCCGGGAAATTATACGGTACGTTTAAAAGTTACGGATGTGGCCGGTAATTCCAGCACGGCCACCGAGAAAATATGGGTGGGCAATGATGCGCCCATAGTGAAAATAACCTTGGATACCGATGATACTACCTATTTGAACGGCAAGGAAGTTGGATATACGGTCAGCGTAGAGGACCAACAGGACGGCAGTACGACCGAAGGTACCATAGACCCGAAGGAGGTAAAAGTGACTTTCGATTATATTCCAGAGGGAGAAGATATGGTCATGGCTACCATAGGTCACCAGCAAAACACCGTCCCGGAAGGAAAAATGCTTATCGACGGTACGGACTGTAAGGCCTGCCATGGAATAAACGAGAAAGTGAACGGGCCCAGTTATATGGAAATTGCGGAGCGATATACGGTCGCCGATAAGCCCTACCTAATGGATAAGATCATTAAGGGAGGTTCCGGGATATGGGGAGAAGGGATGATGTCCGCCCATCCCCAATTAAAAGTAGAGGAGGTAGCTAAAATAGTAGACTACATATTGGCCTTGAACTCGGTGACGGAGAGAAACGAAGAACGACTTCCCTTGAAAGGGAAGATGGTTTTTAAAGATCATATTGCCCACGGATCGGAAGGAAAATATGTACTTATGGCATCCTATATGGATAAGGGGGCCAAAGGCTTGGAAAATGCCAATCTAGGGGGAAGGGCGGAAGCCATTTTTAAATTCCCAAAATTTCAGGCAGAACACGCGGATGAAAAAAGTGGGGACCTGAGCGTATGGGAGGCCATGGGCGATAATTTGGTAGGGTCCATTAAAAACAACTCTTTTTTAAAATTTGATAAACTTGCCCTGAGGGGATCTAAAAGCCTGCGCTTATCGATGTTCTTCGGTCCGGATACCCGATATAGCGGAACCATAGAGGTCAGGGAGGGCAATGTTACCGGAAAGTTGATCGGAACTGGGACCATCGATCATTTCAATAAGAAAGATAGTGTTAAAAAAGAAATACAGATCAATATAGCACCGACGATCGATCAAGGTACCATTTGCCTGATCTTTAAAAATGAAGGGAACAAGGAGGAAGTAATCACCAATCTGGATTGGATGTCCGTAGATTACTAGGGACATACATTTGGAGGGGTATATATTGTTAAAAGCGTTTTAAAATAGTTTAAAGGTAGGGCGTAGTACCAATATTTCAGTAATTTTATATGTTGGGGATGTTTTAATATATTGACCTTGATACGTACCCTTATTTAAATGGATAGGAATAAATGGGTATTTCCTAGTAGTACGGATAATTAATTATGTAAAGCGATAAAAATTTTGATATGGAAGATAAAATGATGATCATAGATCCGCACGTGCACATGTCGGCTAGGACCACGGATGATTATGAGGCCATGGCGGCGGCAGGGATAGTGGCCATTATAGAACCTTCGTTTTGGTTGGGGCAGCCCCGTACCCAGGTAGGGTCTTTTCAGGATTATTTTAGTAGTCTGGTTGGTTGGGAACCGTTTAGGGCCAGCCAATTCGGAATAAAACATTATTGCACCATAGGATTAAACTCCAAAGAGGCCAACAACGAGGCCCTGGCAGAACAGGTTATCGAATTATTGCCGCTTTACGTACATAAGGAAAATGT
>DATGQM010000324.1:0-7898 GCA_035304205.1 Arenibacter sp.
CTTCTCCAAGGCCCTGCAAAAGGCAAAGGGAAAATTGTTCCCTTTTGGCCTGTTCCATTTATTAAATGCAAAGCGAAATAGCAAGGAAGTGATCTTCTATCTTATAGGGGTGCATCCCGATTACCAGAGCAAAGGGGTTACTGCCGTAATCTTTAATGAATACTACAAAACCTTTAAGGCCAAGGGGATCGAGACCTGTTATAGAACGCCCGAATTGGAGGAAAATGTAGCCATTCGCCAAATTTGGAAACATTTTGACCCCCAAATATATAAAAGAAGGAGGACCTACCGGAAGGATCTGTAGGGTCAATTTGGGAATTTGTCAATTTGATGATTTGGAAATGGAACATTGCACCACTGTAACCAGCATGACCCCATAACTTGATAACATAGCGGAAATTGGTTTGCCCGCCCCGAGGGACTTACCTACTGAACGAGGGGGATACTTTTGGCCCGTGGCTTTTGGCTTTTGGCTTTTGGTCCATAGCTTCCTGACCATAAACAAAAAAGCCAGCCTTAAAAAAAAGCTGGCCTTCATATATTATAAAGAGATATTATTCTCCCATGGCCGCGGAAACCGCAGCGGACAATCTTTTATAGGTACCGTTCTGCAAACGTTCCCGAATTACGGAAAAGGCCTCCAAGGTTTCAGCAACATCCTGCAAGGTATGGGTCGCAGTGGGAATCATCCGTAATAGGATCAATCCTTTTGGAATGACCGGATATACTACTATGGAACAGAATATCCCAAAATTCTCCCGTAGATCTTTTACCAAGGCCATAGCCTCGGGAATACTACCGTTAAGATACACGGGGGTAACACAGCTTGTAGTGGTACCTATATCAAAGCCCCTTTCCTTTAACCCGTTCTGAAGGGCATCTACATTTTCCCAAAGCTTGGCCTTAAGCTCTGGTTGGGTACGTAACATATCCAAACGTTTTAAGGCCCCTTTCACATAGATCATGGGAAGGGATTTGGCGAACATCTGTGAACGTAAATTATATTTTAGATAATCTATTATTTCCTTATCGGCGGCCAAAAAGGCGCCGATCCCGGCCATGGATTTTGCAAAGGTGGCAAAGTACACATCTATACCATCCTGTACACCCTGTTCCTCGCCAGCTCCGGCCCCAGTTTTTCCCAAGGTCCCAAAACCATGGGCGTCATCTACGAACAATCTGAAATTATATTTTTTCTTGAGCGCAACGATTTCCTTCAGTTTTCCCTGTTCGCCCCGCATTCCAAAAACACCTTCCGAGATTACTAAAATACCACCACCCGTGTGTTCGGCCATTTTAACGGCGCGGTCCAGATTCTTCTCCAGACTTTCTATATCGTTATGCTTAAAGGTAAAGCGCTTGCCCATGTGCAAGCGTACCCCGTCTATGATGCAGGCGTGCGCATCCACATCGTAAACAATAATATCATCTTTGGAAACCAGGGCGTCAATGGCCGAAACCATTCCCTGATATCCGAAATTTAACAGATAGGCGGATTCCTTCTGGACAAATGCCGCCAATTCCTGTTCCAATTGTTCATGGAACTCGGTATGACCGCTCATCATTCTTGCTCCCATAGGAAAAGCTGCACCATATTCCAAGGCCGTCTCCCCGTCTACTTTCTTAACTTCGGGCAAGTTGGCAAGACCCAGGTAGTCGTTAATACTCCAGGTAATTACTTCCTTCCCTTGAAATTTCATCCTGTTGGATATAGGGCCTTCCAATTTTGGGAAAACAAAATACCCTTCCGCCTGTGAGGCCCATTTTCCCAATGGACCCTTATTTTCGATAATTCTCTCAAATAAATCTCTCATCTAGCCTACTTTGATTATTAGTGCAAAAGTATATATTTTTAATAAGCATTCACAACATATTGAATATATAAAAAGCAACGACTTATCAACCGTTGCTTTTATAAATTAAAAACTACATACCGTTATTTTATAAATTCTATTTTTTGTAATTCCTTAATATTCTTACTATCGAAGAACCCTTGGTCGCCCATCCACTGATCACTGTATATTTTGCTCATATACCTGGAACCGTGATCTGGAAAAATAACGACCACATTGCTATTTTTATCGAATTCCCCGCTTTGGTTCAATTGCTTTACCGCCTGCATGACCGCCCCACAGGTATAGCCGGCAAAAATTCCCTCACTCTTGGAAATTTCCCGTGCGGTATGCGCACTCTCTTCGTCGGTAACCTTTATAAACTCATCGATTACCTTAAAGTCGGTTGCCGTTGGAATCAAATTTTTGCCCAGGCCCTCTATCCTATAGGGATAGATTTCCTTGGTGTCCAATTCCCCGGTCTCATGATATTTCTTCAATACGGAACCATAGGCATCTACCCCGATTACCCGAATGTCCCGATTTTGCTCCTTTAGATATCTGGCTATTCCGGAAATAGTACCTCCCGTACCGCTACAGGCGATAAGGTGAGTGATAAGTCCGTTTGTCTGCTCCCATATTTCCGGACCCGTACTTTTATAATGGGCCTCGGTATTCAGGGCATTGAAATATTGGTTTATATAAATGGAATTCTCTGTTTCCGCATGCAATCTTTTGGCAACCTCATAATAGGATCGTGGGTCGTCCGCACTAACATGCGCAGGGCATACGTATACTTTGGCGCCCATGGACCTTAACATATCTATCTTGTCCTTGGAGGATTTGGAACTGACCGCCAAAATGCAATCGTATCCCTTTATGATACTGATCATGGCTATACTAAAACCCGTATTGCCCGAGGTGGTCTCTATTATGGTGCTGCCCTTTCTAAGTATCCCCCTACGTTCCGCCTCTTCTATAATATAAAGGGCGATACGGTCTTTTGAGGAATGTCCGGGGTTAAAACCTTCTACCTTGGCGTAAAAGTTGCCTTCCAAAGGTTCTGTTATCTTATTGAGTTTGATTAATGGGGTATTTCCTATAAGTTCTAGGAGATTGTTATAAGCGTTTATCTTACGTTCCATAAACAGTTTCTAGGTTTAGAACATACCGACTTAATGAAATTATGTCAATATCTATGGCACAAAATTAATCTTTTTTTTTGATTTTTAAATTTTATGCTCCAAATCTAATAAAAATGCATATTCCACCGCTACTTCCCTGAGCGACTCAAAACGCCCTGAGGCCCCGCCATGTCCCGCATCCATATTAATATTAAAAAGCAATAAATTAGTATCCTTTTTGTATTCCCGTATCTTGGCCACCCACTTGGCCGGCTCGAAATATTGTACTTGGGAATCGTGCAGTCCGGTAATTACCAACATATTAGGATATTCCTGTGCCTTGATATTATCGTAGGGCGAATAGCTTTTTATATAATCGTAATACTGCTTTTCATTGGGGTTGCCCCATTCGTCATATTCCCCCGTGGTCAATGGAATGGAATCGTCCAACATGGTGGTCAGTACATCAACAAAAGGCACGGCCAGGAGCACCCCATGGTAAAGTTCGGGAGCCAGATTTACTACCGCCCCCATTACAAGTCCGCCCGCAGAACCGCCGGAGGCATATAGGTGGGCCGGACTCGAATATTTTTTTTCGATCAGGAAGAGGGAACAATCCACAAAATCGGTAAACGTGTTCATTTTATGTAGCAACCTGCCATCCTCGTACCATTTCCTGCCCAAGTATTCCCCTCCCCTTACATGGGCAATGGCATAGATAAAGCCCCTATCCAGGAGACTTAACCGCACCGTTGAAAAATAAGGGTCGATCGTATAGCCGTAGGCCCCATACGCATATTGTAGGAGGGGGCTGGAACCGTCCAACTTGGTATCCTTGTGATAGACTAGGGAAATGGGCACCTTGACCCCGTCCCTAGCCGTTGCCCAGACCCGCTCGGAAATATAATTGTCCTTATGGAACGTGCCCCCTAAAACTTCCTGTTCCTTCTTTATTACCCTTTCCTTGGTCCCCATATTAAAATCGATTACGGAACTCGGGGTAGTCAGGGAATTATACCCATACCGGAGGATTTCCGTATCATAGTCGGGATTGGTCCCCACATAGGCCGTATAGGTCTCATTGTTAAAGGGCAGATAATAATTTTCGGACGTATCCCACCTAACGATCTTTAATTGATTGAGACCATTTTCACGTTCGGAAAGCACATAGTAATCATTGAAAATTTCGATGTCCTCCAATAGCACCTCTTCCCTATGGGGGATAAAATCCGTCCAATGGGCCGCATCGGTTTGCCCTTCGGCGGTCTTCATCAATTTAAAATTGGTGGCCCCGTCCTTATTGGTAAGGATATAAAAATCATTTCCATAATGGGAGAGGGAGTATTCCAATCCCCTGACCCTCTTGGAAAAGACCTGGAATTTTCCATATGGATCATCGGCATCCAAGATCTGGAATTCCGAGGTCAAGGTACTGGAAGATCCTATAACTATAAACTTCCGGGATTTTGTTTTATAGACAAATGTCGTAAACGTATCATCGTCCTCATGAAAAACCAGTTCGTCCTCCTCTGCCGGGGTACCCAAAATATGCTTATAAATATTATTGGACCGTAAGGTAACCGGGTCTTTTTGGGTATAAAAAATCGTTTTATTATCATTGGCCCAGACCGCCCCCCCGGTGGTATTCTCGATCTTATCATTATAGACCTCCCCGGTTCCCAGATTTTTTATCCCCAGCGTATACTGTCTCCTCGATACGGTATCTATCCCGAACACCGCAAGATCGTTATCTGGACTTATCGATAATCCGCCTAAATTGAAATATTCGAAACCTTCGGCCATAAGATTACAATCGAACATAATTTCTTCCAGGGCATCCTCCGTTTCAAACCTTCTGATAAAAATGGGATATTCCTTACCTATCTCATAGCGGGTAGCATACCAATATCCATTATATTTATAAGGTACCGAGGAATCGTCTTCCTTGATCCTGGATTTCATCTCCATGAAAAGTTCCTCCCTTAGATCTTTCGTATCTGCCGTTACCGACTCGTAATAGGCATTTTCCTGTTCCAAATAAGCAATTACCTCCGGATTTTCACGGTCGTTCAACCAATAATAATCATCTATCCTTTCGTCATTGTGCTTCACCAATTTCCTGGTTATTTTTTTTGCGCTCGGGGAAAGAAATTGCTGCTTCATTATGAATGGATTTTTATAAGAAAGCGCAAAAGTAATATTAATACTCCTAGCAATCCAAATTATGCACGGGGAAGAGCATCCCGATCAGTGCATAAACCGATTCTATTTACTAATTTTGGACCCTAACCCTTAAATTAGATAATTATGTTCGGAGATATGATGGGGATGTTGGGCAAGTTAAAAGAGACCCAGGAAAAAGTAGCGCGCACTAAAGAAAGGTTGAATACGGTAATAATAGAGGAACGGTCCCCGGATGATCTGGTAACCGTCAGTATTACCGCCAATAGGACCATTAAATCCATTTCTGTAGACGATAGTTTACTGGAGGACAGGGAGCAACTCGAGGATTATCTGGTCCTAACGCTCAACAAGGCCATAGAAAAAGCGACCACTATCAATGAAAACGAACTGGCGGCGGTGGCCAGGGAGGGAATGCCCAACATACCGGGAATGGATTCCTTTTTAAAGTAGTGGACCTTTCAAAGTTCAAAATTCAAGGTTGCAGTTGACACTTAACAAATTAAGTATATATCAATCCCTCCGGTTTGCTCTTTCAGGCCCGCCAGAACCGAGGCAGTCGGGCTGGCAAACCGCCTCCCTTTAGAAAAGGGAGGAGCCGTGTTATTGCCCCGACATAAGCTTTATTGCCTCCTCTGCAAACTGCGACTGCCTACTGCTCGTTATTGCAATATAAATACTATTGGAACTGTGGCGGAACTACTATATCCCTTTCCCTTTCCTCCGGGACAACTTTTAGATATATAATCTTCCCTGCCTTCAATTTTGCCTCTACGACCGTATTTCCCGGAGCATGGATCTTAAAATCCACATCCCATTCTACGGGCCAGGCGGGGAAAAGATAGATTTTATTGTTCACCGACTGCAAGAGCATCGCCTGGACGGTTTGCTGTGCCACGCCCCCGTTATCATGGTCGGGGACCCAATCCCCATCAATATAAAATGCGGGGAACCTATACCCCCCACTACGGACGAACCTATCCCCCAATTGTTCCCGCGCCATATCCGTCAATCCCAAAAATGCCGCATAAATGGGGTCGTTGTGCCAACAACTAAATATAGTGTGGAACTCTTTTTCAGCAAAGGTATTATACATAATTTCAATATTATCCCTCCCCAGTCCAAAATGACGGTAGGGAAAAACGGAATAAAGTCCGATATTCTCTACATTTTTGCTAACTGAATAGTTTTCCCGGGCAGCTGCCATATACCGCTTTCCGTTTTCATCATTCTTTATTGGAAAATCGGGAAGTTGGGAACTTATTTTTTGCCAATTTTTAAGCTGCTCGCCGGGGACAATATCTTTGGGCAGGGCCAACAATTCGGATAGGACCGTTTTCATACCGGCAATTTCCGGAAGGGGGTCCTTAACGTCCCAATAGGTTTCTAGGGCTTGGGCCGGATAATACCTTATCTTTCCATTTGGATCCAGGGGCCAATGGGTCGAAAAAAAAGTAATCACCTCTGAAATAATGGGTAAGGCCAGCTCTTCCAGGAATTTTTGATCGCCGGTATATTTGTAATATTCCAACATCATGGTACCGAGTTCCAATCCTCCCTGCCAATAACGTTTTACATAGCCGCTCCGTACGTCTCCATCTTCCATGCCATTCCGGTCCCATCCATAATCCGAATTTCCATAAGGTCCATAAAAAAGCATGGTTTCTGGAAAAAAAGCACCCTGGTGGCCATAATATAGTTCGGTACGTTTTTTTGCAAGTGGCAGTATGTCCCGGTACATTTTAAAAAATGGCATCATCATGTCGTAATCCCCTGCCGCAAGCATCGGCCAATATATCTGTCTTTGGTTTTGGAACCAGTAGGGATCTCCCCAATCCCGATAATCGGCGTCCCAATTTTCTATAGCGCCCCGTGATCCCGCTTGAATGCCGGATTCCCCATCCACATTAAAAATGGAACCATTGAACTTGATCGGAAAATTTCCCCTTCCCCCACATGCATACAGATACCGATTGGCATGCCATCCCCTCGAAATATTTTCTGTTTCCCTACTATCGCCTCCGGAAACATGTACCCAACTGCGGTCCCAAAACGAACTCCACCATTCGTAATGGCCTTCTTTTCTAATGCTTATATCCACAGCCTCAATTTGCGCCGCATTTTTTTCTATTTTCTCCATCCATACTTCCACCGGATCTTTTTCCGTAGTAAGCACATAGACCGATAAATTTTGATTTTTACCCCTTTTAGCCGATTTTAATGTTTTGGAATCGACCATGACAAAGTCCTTCCCACGTATGAGTCCACCAAAGGTCCTGTACTTTAAGGGATCGTCTTCCCCTGAAAAAATGGAATCCAATCCCTGTAAAAGCATCGTCTTTTTATATACCGAACGCTTATTGTGATGGTACCAGCTTATTTGATCTTTTCCACCGTCCATGATTATATCGGGTTCTATATAAATATCCGTTGGGGAACTTTTATCGGGAGTATGCATCCAAAAGGAATGCATCTCCTCTTCCCTTGCCTTACGTCTTTGCGTTCTCCACGGTTCAATGCTCACGGTTGCTTCATAATCGGCACCCCCTTTGATATCCACATGGATTACCGGATGTTTTGCATCTACCCACATACTAATTTTTCGCCGGTCCCTATCTTCCCCCATTTCCACGATCCATTCGCCCTGGTCCAAATGAAGTTCCTGACGGAACGGAATATCGGGGGCGACCAGGTTTGGAGCGAATGAAACCCTTACTTTTCCCACTTTCAACAAACGGCCATTTTCACTCCAGGCATCGGT
>DATGQM010000325.1:0-2483 GCA_035304205.1 Arenibacter sp.
CAGTTATATAAAAGCCGCAAGGCCCGAAACGGCCATTCCCCTATATGAATATTTTGTCCAACAAATGGAACTCGACCTAGGCAAAAAAGTGGGGACGGGGATTTTTGGGGCGGATATGAAGGTTTCCCTCATTAATGATGGACCCGTAACCATCCAAATAGATACAAAAAATAAGGAATAATGAATATAGAAAACGCACAATTAGCGGTAGATGAATGGATAAAGCGCCATGGTGTCCGATATTTTAACGAACTTACCAATATGGCCCAACTAACGGAAGAGGTAGGGGAGGTTGCCCGTATCATCGCTCGGCGATACGGGGAGCAAAGTGAAAAGGAATCGGACAAGGATAAGGATCTAGGGGAAGAATTGGCGGATGTGCTATTTGTGGTTCTATGCCTGGCCAATCAGACGGGGATAGATCTGCAGGAGGCCTTCGATAGGAAATTAGATATAAAAGCTTCCCGGGACCATAATCGGCACCACGGTAATAAAAAACTTAAATAATCGTATATTTGCCGTTGTTTTAACTAATCCCATATCCCATTGAAATTATATTTATCGGCCCCGTCCCGCACTAAAATTCAAGCTGACATAAAAATCACCGGATCCAAGAGCGAATCCAACAGGTTGTTGCTCTTGCAGGCTTTATTTCCCGGCATTACAATAGAAAACCTTTCCAATTCCGATGATGCGGAGGCCATGCAAAAAGGATTGCAGATCACCAAGGGAACGGTAGATATCCATCATGCAGGGACGGCCATGCGTTTTCTAACGGCTTATTTCGCTTCCCTGGAAAATAGGGAGGTTATCTTAACGGGTTCGCAAAGGATGACGGAGCGCCCTATTCAGGTGTTGGTAGAAGCCTTAAGGCAACTTGGGGCGGATATTGCCTATGAAAAAAATGATGGTTATCCCCCGATACGGATCAAGGGCAAAAAATTGTCGGGGCACAAAATAAGTCTGCCCGCCAATATCAGTAGCCAGTATATTTCGGCACTTCTTTTGATCGCCCCGGGCCTAGAGAACGGCCTGGAGTTAGATCTGGTAGGTGAAATAACGTCCGTCCCGTATATAAAAATGACCTTGGGCCTACTTTCACGAATAGGAATAGCCAATTCCTTTGAGGGGAACACCATCAAGGTATCTTCACAAGCACATGTGGAAAGTGGAACACAGGTAGTGGAATCGGATTGGAGTTCCGCTTCCTATTTTTATAGTATTGTGGCCCTTTGCGATATAGGAACGGAAATTTCCTTATCGGCCTACCTGAAGGATAGCCTGCAAGGAGATAGCGTTCTGGCGGAAATTTATAGGGATTTTGGAGTAGAGACCATATATAAAGGGCATCAGATCATCTTGAAAAAAATAGCCGGACCGGATAAAGATATTTTCCATTATGATCTTGCCAATGCCCCGGATATAGCACAGACCATTGTGGTAAGCTGTTTTGGGATGGGTATTGGTTGCCGACTTACCGGACTCCATACCCTTAAGATCAAGGAGACCGATCGCTTGGAGGCATTAAAGGTAGAGCTTACCAAATTGGGCGCGCCCATTTCGGTAACCGATAAAAGCCTTGCACTGCAGCCTTCCAAGGAAATTGGGAAAGACGTTGCCATAGATACCTATAACGATCATAGGATGGCCATGGCCTTTGCGCCCTTGGCCCTAAAAACTTCCCTGGCCATCAATGATGCGGAGGTCGTTTCCAAGTCGTATCCCGACTTTTGGGAGGATATGAAAAGTCTGGGATTTGAGGTCCGTAACGCCTGATATTTAATTAAACGGCGATTTACTTGACATCCCCCTCCTGGGCATCGTATATTTGCAGCCGCAAAAGATTAACAAAAATAAGGTAAACAGTAGATGAAATTATCGCACTTCAGTTTTGAGCTTCCAGATGAATTATTAGCGGAATACCCCGCTGAGAACAGGGATGAATCCAAATTAATGGTGGTCCATAGGGATACCGGCAAAATAGAACACAAATTTTTCAAAGATCTCATAGATTATTTTGATGAAGGGGATGTAATGGTTCTGAACAATACCAAGGTGTTCCCGGCGAGACTCTACGGGAACAAGGAAAAGACCGGGGCCAGGATCGAGGTATTTTTGTTGCGGGAACTGAACGAGGAACAACGCCTGTGGGACGTACTGGTAGATCCGGCGCGTAAAATACGTATTGGCAATAAACTTTACTTTGGGGACGATGAGACCTTGGTAGCCGAAGTGATCGATAATACGACTTCCAGGGGCCGTACCTTACGCTTCCTGTATGACGGATCTTATGCCGATTTTAGAAGAAAGTTAAAGGAATTGGGTGAGACTCCTTTGCCCAAATATATAAAAAGAGGTGTAGAACCGGAGGACGAGAAACGGTACCAGACCATTTATGCCAAGCACGAAGGGGCTGTAGCGGCCCCCACCGCAGGACTGCATTTTTCCAAGCATTTGTTAAAAAGATTGGAAATAAAGGGAAT
>DATGQM010000326.1:0-7019 GCA_035304205.1 Arenibacter sp.
ATTACAAAAATCAATAGTCCGACAATGGATATCATTAAAAGTATTTCTATCAATTGCTTCCAATTGAATTTTGAATAATTCGACTTCATTCCATCAAATGTTAAATAAATATTAATTAATTGTTAGAATTTATCGTGCAAGCAGTAGCAATTATGATGCGATTCGCGGATTATACCAGAAAATGCACCATTTGTTATAGGCTATGCCGTAATTATTATAGAACAACAATTGAATGGAAAGAAGGAAATGTAAAAATCAATTTCTTAATAATGGGGTGTTAAAGGAAGTTAAAGAGTTAAAGAGTTAAAAAGCTAAGGGTTTTGATTGTAATAGTTCACCCGTTAATCAAAATCGGCGATTTCTGCCTTTTTTTCCCCTCCCGATAATTATAGGGACGATAGTTTTCGGGACTAAAGGGTGAGGGGGCTAGGATTCTATGGGCATTACCTCCGTAGGTAGAAGACCGAAATAGACCTTAAAACATTTGGTAAAATAGGAAGGCGAGGAGAACCCCACATTGAAACATACTTCGCTTATTGTGCAATTGCCCTTTTCCAATAACTGTTTGGCCCTATTGAGCCTGATATTCCTAAGAAATTCATTGGCGGTCTGATTGGTAAGTGCCTTGATCTTTCTGTAAAATTGGCTCCTGCTCAGATTTAACTGGGAAGCCAGGGATTCTACGCTCAGATCGGGGTCGTCGATATTCTTATTGATATAGTTCAAGACTTTCTCTATAAATTCCTTATCCAGGGAGCTGGTATTGCCATTGGCCGGAAGATCGCTGATTACGCTAAAATATTTATTGAAGATCAACTGCCTGCTGGTAATGAGCTGGGACAGCCGCAACCGAAGCAGCCGCATATCGAAGGGTTTTACCATATAGGCATCGGCGCCGGTGCCTATACCCTCCAACCTATCGTCTATCCTAGCCTTTGCGGTAAGCATCATCAACGGGATATGGCTGGTCCTTATGTCGCCCTTTATATGTTTACAGAATTCAAATCCGTCCATTCCGGGCATTATAACATCGGTTAAAATGATATCCGGGAGCGCGGTCTTCGCAATCTCCAGGCCTTCACCGCCATTGGTAGCCAATAAGATCCTATATTGATCTCTGAGTTCATTCCTTAAATAATTCCGCAGTTCACTATTATCCTCCACGATCAACAAGGTATAGGAACCGGAAGCCTCTTCCAGATCGGCAACTTTTTCCGCTACCGGAAGAGTATCCATGGTTATAAACCGATCCTTAATCTTGTCGGGTTCCATTATTTCCGAAACCAGTTCTTCCTTCTTCAAGTGGGCCTTCCCTTTAGGAAGGATCAGCTTAAAGGAGGTACCGCTACCTACCTCGCTCTTCACTTCGATCTTTCCCTTGAGCAGGTTCATAAAGTTCTGGACCACTTCCAGTCCGATCCCTGTTCCCCCGTAATAGGATTTATTTAAGTTTTCCACCTGATAAAAGCGTTCGAATATTCGATCTATCTGGTCTTTTTCGAGTCCCGCACCCGTGTCCGAAATAATGATTTCTACTCCCTTTGTAGGATTAAGGGGGTCCACCAAGGGCAATTGATAGGAGCTATCATGGTACAGGAGCTGAATATTTATGGCACCGCCCTCCGGTGTAACCTTAAAGGCATTGGAGAGTATGTTGAATATAATCTTCTCCAGCATGGTATCATCGGCCCAGACCAATTGATCTTCCATATCCACATCCAGGCTAAGGTGTATGTTTCTCTCGAAGGCTTCCTCCTTAAAATGGCCAACGACCTCCCCTATCAATTCGGCCAAATTAAATTTCCTTGCCCGTAGTCCGATCTTGTTTAGTTCCAATTTCCTAAAATCCAATAGCTCGTTTACCAATCTATATAAACGATCGGTGTTTTTATAGATGACACGGTGCTTTTCCCTGACCCGGGCCGGAAGGTTTAGACCGGTATCATTTATAATATCGTTCAATGGATTGAGGATCAAGGTAAGGGGCGTCCTGAACTCGTGCGATATGTTGGTAAAGAACTGGAATTTCTTTTCGTCCAGATCCTTGTCCTGCAACCTTTTCTCCCGTTCCGAATTGATCAACTGCTTTTCCCTTATCCTGCTCTGTGTCAATTTGTTCAACAGATAGATTCCCAAAATAAACAAGACAATATAGGAGAAGAGTGCCCAATTTGTTTTCCACCAGGGCGGGAGAACGGTGATATGCAGGTTTAAGGGGGATACGTTCCAAAGGCCATCGTTATTGGCGGCTTTTAATTTAAAGGTATAGTTCCCCGCATCCAGGTTGGTATAGGTGGCACTCCTTTTTTTTCCGACATAGTTCCAGGATTCCTCATAACCTTCCAAATAATAGGCAAATTCATTTTTTTCCGGACGTGTAAAATTGATACCCGAATATTCTATGGTAAAAACAGATTGATTATGTTTCAAGATGATACTGTCCGTTTCCGAGATTACGTGCTTAAGTGGAGATCCATCCTGGGCGGGCAAAACTTTTTCATTGAATAATTTTAATTCGGACAAATACAGGGAGGTCTCATTGGTATTGGTCAGGATATTGGAAGGATTAAAATAATTTACTCCTTGATAGCTTCCGAAATAAATATTCCCGTCGTTATCCCTAAAGGCGGAATTCATATTAAAATCGTTGGAAAGGAGTCCGTCATTGATACCGTAGTTGGTAAACTCCTTGGTTTCTATATCCAGTACCGTAATGCCCGAATTTCCGGCGACCCAGATATTGCCATCCAAACTTTCTATGATCCCGCAAACACTTTCTTCCAAGAGGCCATTAAGTTTATTATACCCGGTAAAAGTCCCCGAATTGGGGTCATACCTAAACAGGCCGGCTCCCTTGGTACCGATCCAAAGGGAATTGTCCGCTCCTTCGAAAAGGGATAAAATATGGTTTGCGGCAGAATTATTTTTGAACTCTTGGGACATTTTTTCCGCCATTGGGGTAACTTTCATAACGCCCCCTTCCCTTTTTTCCAATTTAAAGAGTCCTTTGGTAGTACCTAGCCAAATATTGTCCCTTTTATCTACCAGGACTTTCCATATATTGCTATCCACGATCCCCTTCTCAATAAAAGATCCGTAATCGTGATGGATAAACCGCCCTTTATCGGGGTCAAAGGAATGCACCCCACTATGAAAGGTGCCGATCCAAATGATTCCTTGGGAATCCTCGGTTATCCCCATTACCGTATTGGAGTTTAGATCCCCATTGGTATTCACAGTATTGAAATTGACAAAATGCTTGGTGCCTTTTTTTAAGAAATAGATACCCTTGTCCCAACTTCCCGCCCAAACATTTTCTTTACTGTCTATAAATAGGGTCTGTATATAATCACTGGTCAAACCGGTATACTCCCCTTTCCCCGAGATATTGATGTGGGTGAACTTATTTTTATGCAGATCAATGAGGTCGATCCCACCCCCGTCCAATCCTATCAAAAGATTCCCATTAGGATATTGGGCTATGGACGTAACCGAACTTATTTGCAAGGAATTGGGATTGTTGTAATAACTGGCTATGTCGTTAAATTTATCGTACAGCTTATCATATATGGCCACCCCTTTATTATAATAACCCATCCAGATCTTATTGTCATCATCCAAATAGAGGGTCCAGATGGAGTTGGACAGGATACTGCTTTCATCGTTTTTACTGGATACGTAATGATTTAATACCGTTCCCTCGGCACTGATATGGAACATTCCATTATTTTCCGTTCCGCACATCAAGGTCCCGTCCGGAAGTGTAATCAATGTAAAAAAGGTATTTTGGGAAAATAGGAACTTATCCCTTGTGAAGAAATCCGATCCCCCCTTTCTACTTATTTTATACAATCCTTCGGAAAATGTTCCTATCCATATAGTATTTCCTTCATCGATCAAGAGCGATTTGATCGGGGCATGGACCGCATCCATGGTATCCTTGCCCCTAAAATAGGAACGGCTCAGAAGTTCCGAACGTTCATCCAATTCGAAAAGTCCCCTGTTTGTCCCCACATAAATATTCCCATAACTATCCATTTGGATAGCCTGTACTATCAAAGGATTGGGAGGATCAAGTTCGTCCACCCGTATTCTTTCCACTTTAAAACTCTCCAGATCGAGCTTGAACAGGCCCTTTTCGAACCCCCCTATATACAGATTTCCCTCATTATCCTCTTGAAGGCTGCTAATAGAGATCGAATTACCGATTCGCTCATTATCCATCAACGGGATCCTCCTAAATCTATCCTTATCCCTATCATAAAGGTTCAGTCCCTCTTCCGTTCCCACCCACAGTCTATTTTTACTATCAAAATAGGAGCTAAAGATCAAGCTGCTGTTCAGGGATGTGGTATCGTTCAATACATGTTTATAGGATTTATATTCCATACCGTCATAACGGTATAGGCCCGAACCATTTGTCCCTATCCATATAAATCCATAATCATCCTGTAAAATAGAGTAAACACCTACCTTTGAAATCCCTTCGGTTATACCGACAAAATTAAATTTTGGATAGGTCTCTTGGCACCATGCCCTTGGACCGGACAAACAAGTGAAAACGAAAATGAAACAATAAAGGATCTTATTTATAGCAATACTCATTTTAAAGTCGATTTAATAGTAGGCCTAATCCAATAACGTGTAAAATAAGGATAATAATCGTCCAAAACCAATAAAACTTCGAATTGCCCCATCGTTCCAATTCGGTCCTACCTTCTTGATATCAATAGTTTGGCATACCGTTTCCGGTGTGGTTTCCAAACTAATCATGTGGTTTTATGGGAACAACTAAAAAAAATCCTGCTTTTCTGTTGACTAAAATTAGCCTATTTTTATCAAAAATTAACCAAATGGAGACCAAGGAAGCATTCTTTGCGCATATAGGGGAAGGATATACCTGCAAAGGCGACTATATTACCATGGGTTCGGCCATGTTGAACGGGGAGACCCTCACCGATGCCTTTGTAAAAATACCCCTAAAGACATTGAACAGGCATGGATTGATCGCAGGGGCCACGGGTACGGGAAAGACCAAGACCTTGCAGGTTATGGCAGAGAATTTATCCGAAAAAGGGATCCCGGTATTGCTAATGGACCTTAAAGGAGATCTTAGCGGACTGGCCCAGCCCAGCCCCGGAGGTGCCAAGGTAGAAGAGCGGCACGCCCAAATAGGCCTTCCCTTTACCCCATCCGCCTTTCCTGTGGAAATACTTTCCCTGTCCGAACAGGGCGGGGTTAAATTAAGGGCCACAGTTTCGGAATTCGGTCCCATCCTATTATCCCGGATCTTGGACCTTTCCGTAACCCAGGAAGGAATAGTGGCCGTGATCTTTAAGTATTGTGACGATCAGAAATTACCTTTGTTGGATCTAAAGGATTTCAAAAAAGTATTGCAATATGCCACGGAGGCGGGCAAGAAAGAATTTGCGGACAGCTATGGCCGAATATCGACCAGTTCTACCGGCACAATCCTCAGAAAAGTAATCGAATTGGAGCAACAGGGGGCCGATCTGTTCTTTGGCGAAAAATCCTTTGAAGTGGACGATCTTACCCGTATAGACGAAAACGGGAGGGGCTATATCAGTATTATACGATTGACCGACATACAGGACCGGCCCAAATTATTCTCGACCTTTATGTTGAGCCTATTGGCGGAGATCTACGATATTTTCCCCGAACAGGGGGATACGGACCGGCCCGAGCTAATTCTTTTTATAGATGAGGCCCACCTTATATTCAACGAAGCATCCAAGGCCTTGTTGAACCAGATCGAAAACATTGTAAAATTAATACGTTCCAAAGGCATAGGCATCTATTTTGTAACCCAAAATCCTACCGATGTCCCGGATGCGGTCCTGGCCCAATTGGGCCTAAAGGTGCAACATGCACTCAGGGCATTTACGGCAAAGGACCGGAAGGCCATAAAACTAACCGCTGAAAACTATCCCATTTCAGAATATTACAATACTTCGGAAGTGCTTACATCCTTAGGGACCGGAGAGGCATTGATCTCGGCCCTGAACGAAAAAGGAAGACCCACTCCTTTGGCCGCGACCATGCTAAGGGCACCTATGAGCCGGATGGACATATTGAGCGACGGGGAATTGAAGGATGTGATCGACCGATCCATATTGGTTAAAAAATACAACGGGACGATCGATCGGGAAAGTGCCTATGAACTCCTGAACGACAAGATCGAACGGGCCGAAAAAGAAGCGGAAAAAGAAATGGCCGCTACAGGTCGCAATGCTAGGCGTACCAGTAATGGCAGAACGAGTACCCGGCAAAACCCGATAATAAAAGTGCTTACCAGTGCCACTTTTATAAGGGGAGTAATGGGCGTACTGAAAAAGGTAATGCGATAGAACTATCCCAATCCTACGAAATGATCCATAATATAAATTAAATCCATTTATCCAGAATGTCCAGATTTTCACTTTTTGCAGTCGCACTCCTATCCCTTTTATTTATCCAATGCAACACCAATTCCGATTTCCTGATCAGCAAGGACCAGGTAGGGAATTTGGGGAAATCGAATACATTGGAGGAATTGGAAACCCTATTCCCAGGAGACTCTATTGTTAGGGACACGGCCTTTACCCGTATCGGTCCAAAGGTCAATAAAATAAACATCTATGAAAAAGGGGGGACGCAACTTTTAACCCTTACCCCTTCCCTGGACAGTATCCCCAAAGTAGAAATAATACGCATCTACGACCCCAGGTTCATCACCGAAAAAGGAGTGGGAATACAAAGTACTTTTAAGGACATCAGGGAGAAACACCAGATCCGTAAAATAGTGACCTCCCTGAACAATGTTGTGGTATTCCTAAAGGATTCCGACGCTTATTTTACCATTGCAAAAACAGAACTCCCGAGCAGTCTACAATACGCATCCAGCGTCAATATAGAAGCGGTACAGATCCCCGATGCCGCCAAGATAAAATATATGATGGTGGGATGGGAGTGATAGTTCAAGGTTTAAAGTTTAAGGTTCAAAGTAGCAGTTGGCAGTT
>DATGQM010000327.1:0-2300 GCA_035304205.1 Arenibacter sp.
CCAAGGGGAAACAAGCACCTATATTAAAAAAGATTTTATTGCCAGTCTGACCCATGAAATAAAGTTCGATACGGTTTTTCTATATACATCCTTTAATTATGAAACGGTGGTCAACAGCGGGGAAATTACTTTGGAAAAGGACGGTTATTTCCTTTTGGGATATAACGAGAAAATCCTGAAGCCTACTATGGAAAAAGTGTATTTGGAAATGGAACGTACCAAGGTATATTGGCTGAACTGGTCCGATAAGATTCCTATATATCGCCAGTACAATGGCGAAATAAGACGTAGTGCCCTGACCCTTAAAATGCTGAGCTATGACAGATCGGGAGCCGTATTGGCGGCCGCTACCACCTCCCTTCCCGAGACTATAGGGGAAGTGAGAAATTGGGATTACCGGTTTTGCTGGATCCGGGACGCCTCCATGACCATTAAAGTCATTTCCGATCTGGGCCATAAACATATTGCCAAGCGATACCTGCAATTTATTATCGACCTTATTCCCGATAAAGATGAAAAATTGCAGATTATGTACGGCATCAATAAGGAAAAAACGCTTACCGAGGATACTTTGGATCATTTAAGCGGATATATGGGATCTAAGCCCGTAAGAATAGGAAACGCCGCATACAAGCAACGCCAGAACGACATTTATGGGATTCTTATGGATGTGATTTATACCCAACTCGAAAAGTTTAGTACCGATATTGAAAATGGGGAAGAGCTATGGGGGATTACCAAGGGTATCGTATGGATCGTAGGCAAACACTGGAAAGAAGCGGACAAGGGAATCTGGGAATTTAGGACGGAGGACCAGCATTTTACTTTTTCCAAGGTGCTTTGTTGGACGGCGATCGATAGGGCGATTAAAGTGGCCGAGATTTTCGGCAAGGAGCATAAATTGGAAGATTGGCGTTCCTTGGAGAAAGAAATCAAGGAAGATATCCATCTCCATGCATGGAACAAGGATAAAAAGGCATTTACCCAATCCTATGGTTCCGACCACATGGACGCCTCGGTATTGTTGATGGAATCCTACGGGTTCATAGAAGCCAAAGATCCTAAATATGTGAGTACGGTCTTGGCCATAGAGAAGGAACTTAGCCATGATGGACTTCTCTATCGCTATAAAAACGAGGATGATTTCGGATTGCCCTCCTCTTCCTTTACCATCTGTACGTTTTGGTTCATCGATAGCCTGTTTAAAATAGGGTTGGAGGAAAAAGCACGATTGCATTTTGAGAAAATATTGAGCTATAGCAATCATTTAGGTCTGTTTAGTGAAGATATTGATTTTAAGACCAAAAGACTCTTAGGTAATTTTCCACAGGCCTATTCCCATCTGTCCCTCATCAAATGTGCCATGAACTTTTCCAACAAGCATAGCGATACCGATATTCTGGAATCTATGGACAATCACAGGGAGCGAAATCAATAAAAAATATAATCAATAGTATCCATTAAATCCGTCAAGAGCCTGTCCGACTTACAATTTCCTGTCAAAAAATTAATTCATTTCAATTATACGGATTTATATTTTTTGGATTTTTTCAACATTTCAGCGATGAATTGTTAGTTTTGCGCTATCTAATTTTAAATATACACAAGAGATGAAGTTAAAATTAATGGCAGGTAGTCTTTTTTTGTTCGGGGCACTATTGTCCTGTAATGAAAAAAAGGAAGCCGAAAAACCGTTGGTAGGAAAGGAGCAGGGCTTCGATTACAGGGTAGATCGGTTTGCCGACATCCAGATCCTGAGGTATCAGATCCCCGGATTCGACGAGCTTACCCTAAAGGAGAAAAAATTGGTATATTATCTTACACAGGCCGGATTGGCCGGTAGGGATATAATATGGGACCAGAATTACCGTCATAACCTGACGATAAGGAAAGCCCTTGAAAATATCCATATCCAGTTCACCGGTGATAGGGCCACGGACGATTGGAAAGCGTTTGAAGCATATTTAAAGAGAATATGGTTCTCTAACGGCATTCACCATCATTATTCCAACGATAAGATAAAACCTGAGTTTTCGGCGGATTACTTAACTTTTCTCTTGGCTGAAACGGATACCGAACTGAAGGGCGAAGCATTCGAGGTTGTTTTTAACGATAAGGACGATAAAAAGGTCAATAAGAAAAAAGGAGTGGACATAGTAGCCTCTTCCGCCGTTAATTTTTACGACCCCACCCTTACGGATGCCGAGGTAGAAGCCTATTATAAAACTGCCTATAAGGGACCTGCGGACAGACCCATAGAAGCCGGTTTAAATTCTACCTTGGTACGCGAGAACGGTAAA
>DATGQM010000328.1:0-2295 GCA_035304205.1 Arenibacter sp.
CCCTCCCGGTGCAGTTTTCTTGGGCCGTACCAATTTGCAGGCGATCGTATTAAATTCAAAATTGACCAGATCGTACCCATAAAAATTTTCCGCTCCCAAAGTCTTTATCTTTTGAGATCTTAAAACATCTATGGCCCGTATTTCTTTTTGGACTACCGTCTCATATAACCGCTTTGCAATTACCGTTGCCCCCAAAGAGGACGGATGGACCTTATCCGGAAGCAGTCCCTCTTGATCTATGAATAATTGGTACAGGTCCAATATTTCGGAACCGGTCTTATGGGCGACCGAACGTATGGCAGGAACGATTTTATTTTTGATGGTCCCGTTCCATATTCCAGTGGAATCGACAGTAAAGGCAGGAATGGGCAACAACAGCACCATTCTTGTGTTGTTGTTCCCTTCCCTAAAACTATCGATCAAATCGATGTAATCTGCTTCAAATTCATCCAAATAAACCCGATTCCGCAATTTGCTATCATTGGTCCCCAATTTTATAAAGACGATATCCGGCTTAAATCGAAGGGCATCGGCATAGGCCTCTGTTTTCCGATAGGGCTTGTCGCCCTTATTCAAAAGTGTAGCTCCGCCGACCCCAAAATTCCGGACCTCGTACCCTTCTCCCAGCATAGCCCGTAATTGGGCAGGATATGCATTGTGTTCCCTATCTACAATTCCGGAACCATAGGTTATACTATTTCCTACACAGGCGATTTTTATGGGATCCCCAACTGTGGCCCATGAAAATTGGGGCTTAAAAAAAAGCCCTATGAGTAAGATAAGTATATACCACTTCCTCATATCATCCAATTATAAATCGATTCCATAGCCGTCATTTCGTTTTAAATTCCCAGATTACCTGCTTATTATAACCATAAGGTTTCCCTTTTTCCGGACTGCCTATAGTCCCCCTTAGGTTCCCTTTTTTATCTTTTTTTATTTGGATGTCGACCTTTGAAAATTGGCCTTTCTCAAAATCGAAACTTACCCCATCGTCATCATATAGGGTATATTGCCCTTCCATAGTTCCATAATGGCGAATGATCAGATCTATCTTTTCCCCTATTTTTGGGGCCTGTCTTTGAACGGGCCTCATAGGAACGATACCTCCATCACGGACATATAACGGAATTTTTTCCAGACCGGGCGTAATGGTGATCACCTCGTTTTCCCCGGCATATTCCCCATTGTAGAAATCGAACCATTTGCCTTTGGGAAGGATTACCTTTCTTTCACGCTCGCCCTCGAACATAGGGGCCACCAAAATATTATCGCCCATCATATATTGATCCTTTACTTCACTTTTAAGGGCCATTTGATAGGGATTGTGCGTGGAATCGAGTTCCCCGCCCGAAATTTCTTGATCAAAGGAAAACCCATCCACCAAATTCATTGCCCTAAAGGGGGGCAAGCCTTCAAAATAATACTGGGAAAATGTAGTGTATATATAGGGCAATAACTGCATCCTTAAATTGGCCACGTCCCTAACTGCCGATTCTACTTCGGGAAACGTCCAGGGTTTGGTGCCATCGGCCCAGGCGTTCAACATCGCCATAGGTGAAAAACAGACCGATTGCATTCTCCGCAACCATTCCTCGGCATTTTTAGAGGCGCGTACTTCGGGCGTCCAAAGCACTCCGATAAAACTACTATTTACCAGGGCCGTTATAAAGTCCTTATGGCTGTAATAATCATTGTAAATTACATAAGGCATGGCACTGGCCCCTGCATTGGAGGCCCTTACCAATCCATAGGTCCGCTGATTCCTTTCCTTGAACCATTTACCGGTCATATCCTGGATCAATAGCCCATAGACCTGCCGCATTTGTTCCCCGCTATAGCCGGAAGGAAATGTGGCCACATCGGGCCATATCCAAAAATCATAGCCATCCACCTCATCTATTTTGTAACCACTGACCCCAATATCCAAATGATTTTCAACGAAGTGCTCCTTAAAAATATCCCGTGTTTCCTTTAACATCAGATCCGGGACAATACCGTTCCAGACCGTATGGGATCCGGAAAGGTCCTTCAGTTTGGGATACAGGGAGCCTACCGGGGAAACATAAGGGTTTAACCATAAATTGGTACGTATCCCCATTGCCGATAAATCGTTGTTGAACTTTTTGGGATCGGGAAAACGGGTATCATCCCACTCAAAGGTACAGGGATACGCCATACTATGCCATCCCGGTTCCACCCCGATAAAATCCAAGGGGAAGTCACGATCTTCAAATTCCTTGGCTTCCCTAATGATGTCGTCCTGACTATATAGGGTCGGTACCCTTTGGGTAA
>DATGQM010000329.1:0-2084 GCA_035304205.1 Arenibacter sp.
ATGCCGAGAAGGGATTACAACAAAAAGGGAAAGAGTTACAGGAGTTTTATATCGCCGGTGATGATCGGGTGTTTCATAGGGCCAAGGCCAAAATTGAAGGGGCAACTATAACAGTATCTTCCCCAAAAGTAAAAAATCCGGTCGCTGTCCGTTTTGCCTTTACAGACGGGGCATTGCCAAATCTGTATAATTCGGCGGGCCTGCCGGCGTCCGCTTTTAGGACCGATGAATGGGAGTTGAAATAGAAGTGAATATATAAACATTAAATTGATGAAGAAGCTGATTACCGCCGTTTTAGTATTGGCAATTACGGCAACATTTGCACAGGAAAAGGATTCCGTACAACGGAAGGAAGAAAAAATGCAATGGTTCAAGGATGCCAAACTTGGGATTTTTATTCATTGGGGACTGTACTCCGTTAATGGTATAGATGAATCATGGTCCTTTTATAATGGTTACATTTCCCATGCCGATTATCTAAAACAGACCAAAGGGTTCACTGCCAAGAATTACGATCCTGCGGCATGGGCCAAATTAATAAGGGAAAGTGGGGCCAAATATTCTGTAATTACTTCCAAGCACCATGAAGGCTTGGCCCTGTGGGATACTAAATTCGGGGATTTTAATACGATAAAAAGTACTCCCGCAAAGCGGGACGTTCTTACCCCCTTTGTATCCGAATTAAGAAAAAATGATTTAAAAGTAGGAATCTATTTTTCCTTGCCGGATTGGTCCTATAACGACTATACCCATTTTACAAGGGACTCCATAAGATATAATGCAACAGATCAACCGGAAAGATGGAACAAGTACTTAAAATATTACCAGGGGCAACTAAAGGAACTCTCCGATAATTACAATCCCGACTTGTATTGGTTCGATGGGGATTGGGAGCACAGTTCCGAAGAATGGCAGGCCCCCAAGGTAAAACAAATGCTCTTGGATAGGAATCCGAATACCATACTAAATTCCCGCCTTAACGACCAAGGGGATTATGCGACTCCGGAGCAGGGGATGCCCATCACAAGGCCGGAAAATGAATATTGGGAATTGTGCCTTACCATGAACGATTCCTGGGGGTTTCAGAAAAACGACCATAATTACAAGACCACTGATCAGATTATCGGCATATTTTCGGATGTCATCGGAAATGGGGGAAACCTTCTATTGGATATAGGTCCCAAGGCAGACGGGACCATCCCGGAAGAGCAGCTAGCGATTTTGAAGGGACTGGGGAGATGGACCAACAAGCATAAGGAAGCTATATACGGTACCCGATCGGGAATTCCCAAAGAACATTTCTACGGGGCCACTACCCTGTCCAAGGATCAGACCATCCTTTATCTGTTCGTAGAAGGGAATCCTGGGGGCGAGGTAGTAGTGCGCGGACTTAAAAATAATATCAACCGCATTTGGGTCGTGGGGGAGGGCACCAAATTATCGCACCAGGTTGTGGGAAAGGTATATTGGAGCCATTATCCTGGTATAAAATACATCAAACTGCCTGAACACGTATTGGATGAAAATATGACGGTATTGGCCCTGTTGTTGGATGGCAAGGTAGATCTTTATCGCGAGGACGGGGCAGTGATCGAGAGCAATTAATATGGATGCCGCCGCTACCATAGCCTATGCCCTGGGATTATCGATGCCCGACTTTTGGAGGGGAAAGACAGTGATGGAAGCATTCGAAAAAAAAAGTAATTAATCCAATGAATTATAGAAAAGCTATAATAACGTTAGTGGCATTTGTTTTATTAACGGCATGCAAGGAAAAGCAGGACCAGGAATCGGAAAAGGAGGCTTCCCGGCCCAATATAGTATTGTTCTTTGTGGATGATATGGGATGGCAAGATACCTCGGTACTGTTTTGGAACCAAAGAACGGCGTCCAACGATCTTTACCAAACCCCTAATATGGAGCGCTTGGCAAAAGAGGGCATGAAATTTACCCAAGCTTACGCCACGGCGGTATGTTCGCCATCCCGGATAAGTTTAATGACCGGGATGAATGCGGCCCGACATAGGGTGACCAATTGGACCCTCCATAAGGATCAACTACAACCTATGGAAGTAAACCATAAG
>DATGQM010000330.1:0-2062 GCA_035304205.1 Arenibacter sp.
CGCTTAAAGGCTTTGCCCTCCCCATGATCCTATCCAATCTGGTGTTGGAACTGGAAGATGTGCTGGACAAGGAAGAAGTGGAGAGGACCATAGACTATAGTATCCGGGAAGTAATGGAGGTCTTTTTGCAAAAGGATTCCGGTATTATTTATGAATTTGTGAGGCCCGATGGCTCCCTTAGCGATAGCTTTAATGGCAGGTTGTTAAATCCGGGCCATGGGATCGAGGCCATGTGGTTTATGATCGATATTGGGGCAAGGAGGAACGATCAAAATCTAATAGAAAAAGCAACGAGCACTATCCTTAATATCCTTGAATATAGCTGGGATCGGGAATATGGGGGTATTTATTACTTTATGGATGCCCAGGGAAAACCCTTGCAGCAATTGGAGTGGGACCAAAAGTTGTGGTGGGTCCATTTGGAAAGTTTGGTAGCTTTGGCAAAGGCCTATGAACATACGGGAAATAAAAAAATTGGGGAATGGTACGGGAAGGTACATGATTATGCCTGGTCCCGTTTTCCAGATCCGGATAATGGGGAATGGTTCGGGTATCTAAACAGGGAAGGAAGACCGCTACTGACCTTAAAGGGCGGGAAGTGGAAAGGGTGTTTCCACGTCCCCAGAGCCATGTTCCAATGTTGGAAAAGCTTTGAAAGGATAGAAAACAACGGTAAGTGATCACAAAACTATCCGTATGAAAAGCATATAAATTAAACCAGTTCATCGTAGCTTTAGGGTCAATTATAATTTCAAATTCCCATTATGCTAAAATCGCTATTATATATTTTCTCCTTTTTGGTATTGGGGGAACTTTTTGTGAAGGTATCCCATATCCCCATATCCGGTAACATTATAGGGATGTTCCTTATTTTTTTTGCCTTAAGGTCGGGACTCGTTAAACTGGATCAGGTTAAACCGGCATCGGACAAACTATTGAAATATTTGGTGTTGTTCTTTATTCCTTATGGGGTAGGTTTAATGGCATATTTTGATTTAATAGCGGCATATTGGGTATATATTTCCGTAGCAGTGGTGATCAGTACCCTGATTACCCTATACCTTACCGCAATTATTCTCCAGAAATTCGGGAAGAATGGATAATTTGTTCGGAAGCCCTGTTTTTGGTGTATTTATAACCTTGCTGGCCTTTTTTGCGGCCCAGGCCATCCGGAAGAAATTCCGTTTTGCGATATTCAATCCGGTCTTGGTGGCGATTGTACTGATTATTTTGGTATTGGTCGTTTTTAAGGTCGATATAATGGATTATAATAGGGGAGGCGATCTATTGACATTTTTTTTAGGACCGTCCATCGTGGCATTGGGGGTATTTTTTTACGAGAAATACGAGGAGATCAAAAGCGACTTTATTCCCTTTTTTATAGCGGTCGCTTTGGGCGGATTAATGAGCATCGTTAGCGTTATCCTGATTTTATTGGCCTTTAATGTTCCTTGGGAAATTGTTATATCCCTGACCACAAAATCCGTAACTACCCCCATCGCCATAGAAGTTTCCAAAATAATAGGGGGTATCCCCCAAATTACCGCCGGTATCGTAATATTGGTTGGCATTTTTGGCAATGCATTCGGGCCGGAAATTTTAAGGTTTATGGGGATTACCAGCAATTCGGCCATAGGAGCCGCCTTGGGTACGGCGGCCCACGGTATCGGTACGGCCAGGGCCTTGGAGGAAGGTAAACTGACCGGGGTCTATAGTGGACTTGCCATGTGTGTGAACGGAATCCTTACGGCCATTGTGATTCCCTATGCCATAAACTGGATTTATTAAAAATTTTCTGTCCATTATTTGTTATTAATACAATTCGGTAAATAAAATCATTTATATATGTTATACATAATACTTGTTTTATTATCTTGTGGCCCAAAGATTATCCAAATCCGCATTTATTATGAAACTAAGTAAGATACTAGCATCGTTGACCGTCATTTTATTGTTTACCTCTTGGTTGATGGGCCAGGAGGCATCACAAGTGAAAATGACCAACCTTACCGATCTTCCTTCTGCCGTTGCAGGGGAGAGTTCCTTGGGATATGCGGGAATG
>DATGQM010000331.1:0-4113 GCA_035304205.1 Arenibacter sp.
CATACCACCCTGTCCGAGTCCATTATACACACCTGTAACCGCAGCAATGGCCAAGCCTTCATCGGTCCAAACACTTTCTTCCGAGACTTCGCTCAAAGGTGTTATACTCACAAAGTCATCGTTACAACTTGCGAAAAAAGCAAGTGCCGATACTGCAATTGCATATAATTTCTTTCTTTGTTTCATAGTTTTAGCTTTCATAATTTTAAAATCTTACGGAGAATCCTGCACTTAGGATGGAGGCATTTGGATAATTCCTTCCCTGATCGCTATCTCCTTCCGGATCAAAATAGGAATCGGTAATCGTAAACAGGTTAGATCCGTTGATATAGAACCTGAATTGATCCAATCCGACCATTCCGATCAGCTCTTCGGGAAAGTTATAGCCCAATTCCACGTTCTTTAACCTCATATAGTTGGTGTTCTGTCTCCAATAAGTGTTTCCGGCACTGTAATATTGATCGGCACGGTCCGTGATCCTCGGATGCCTATCACTGGGATTATTCACCGTCCACCTATTATTATAACTGGAGGAAGGATAATTTCCAATGGTCCCGGCCTCCCAAAAGGCCAGGAACAATTCAGCGCCCGTTGCTCCCTGCATGAGCAAGGAAAAATCGAAGTTCTTATAACTGGCCGTCAAATTGATACCTCCCTGAAAGGTAGGATCTGCATTCTTACCGGTCCTGTACCGATCGTCCGGAGTAATCTTACCATCCCCATCATAATCCACGTATCTCATATCCCCGGGCCTAAGTTCATTAACAAGAGCACTGTAATCCAAGGTCTCCGCATCTATATCGGCTTGGGTAGCAAATACCCCATCATAGCCGTATACCAGATTGGATCGGATAGGATTTCCTGTTTCGCGTTGCCACAGCGGGGAACCTTCGGCCTCATCGTTAAAAATGATCTCATTTTTGGCATATCCACCATTGATACTTATCCCGTAGTTGAAATCACCGATATTTCCGTTGTAGCCCATCATAAAGTCGAAACCTTTGTTCTCTACCTCCCCAAAATTCTGTCTTGGTGGCGTAATGCCGGACAGGGCGGGCAAGGAAGCGGAAGGAGTAGTTAGGATATCCGTTCTTTTATTTAAGAACCAGTCGAATTCCAAATTGATCTTGTTCTGCAATAATCGGGCATCCAAACCTACGTTGATGTTGGTCGCCACCTCCCAGGTAATTGCCGGGTTTGGCACCTTGGATTCGCTTAGAGTAGTCACTTCCGCATTATTGATCACATACTTTCCAAAACCGTAGGTCGCTAAAAATTGATTGGCCGGGAAATTATCATCATTGAACTTATCGTTCCCCAATTGCCCCCAAGAACCCCTGATTTTCAAAAAGTTCAGAAAAGATTCATTATTAATATCCTGGAGGAAATTTTCCTTGGTGACTACCCATCCGGCGGTAACCCCAGGAAAAAACCCATATCTTGTCTCCTCTGGAAATAAATAGGAACCGTCATACCTCCACAGGAATTCCAACAGGTATTTCTCCTTAAAATCATAGGATACCCGTCCAAAGTAGTTTAACCTCGACGCTTTATCGGAACCACCACTGTTGTTTTTTTGTTCATCCCCTCCAGCAAAAAGATCATCGATCACCGGGGAGATAAAAAACCTCCTATAAGCGTTAAAACCTTCCCATTCCGTAGTTTCCTTACTTACCCCCGCAAGAATCAGGAAGTTATTATCCCCAATAGATCGTTGGTAGGTAGCATTGGCGCTTAAAAGGATATTCAACGTATTGCTGGTATATTGCTCTAAATTGGGTTCTGCCGGTCCTCGTTTACTTCTCGCCAAATTGGGCAAGCCATCGGCCCCAAGGGAATTACCGTCCCAAGTGTACAGATACCAAGGGGTCTGCCATCTTTTTCTGTTATAGAAACTTTTATCGATCGCAGCGGTTGTTTGAAGGGCCAATCCCTTTACCCATGGGATTTCAATATCCAAGGTGGCGTTGGACTGGAAAAAATCCCTTTTATCGTTATCATATCCGGTCTGGTTAGTAGTAATAACGACCGGGTTCTGCCCATACTCAATATCTGGCCCAGGAAGTCCATTTGGCCAATAGGCATGTTCGGTAGGTCGTCCCCTGGTAAGCATCCTAAAGATATCCCCGGCTCCCTGCGTTGGGTAATGACGGAATTCTTCCCTGCCCAGGACACCCAGGCTCAATTTTATACCTTCACTTATCTTGGCATCCAAGTTTATACGGATATCATATTGTTCATAACCGGTGGCCGACTGCTTATAATAGGCATCCTGTTTTAAGTATCCCAAAGAAGTAAAATAATTAAAATTCTCGCTTCCTCCCGTTAATTGCATGGTATGCTTTTCCTGGGAAGCCGCCGTTCTAAATGTTTCATCGAACCAATCCGTATCGGGATGCCCCCACGGATCTTGTCCATTTCTATACAAGGCGATATCCTCGGGAGAATAGGGCGCGTTCCTAACCGCACCGTTTGGACTGGTATAACTACCTGCCGTATTGAATCCTGCTGTTGCACCTGCCCATTCACTTACGGCAAGGTTATAAACCTCCAATTCGTTCCTCATCTCTGCATATTGGGCAGCATTGGCCACCTTAGGAAGCATGGTGGGCTTGGCCCACCCTTGGTTCGATGAATAGGTAATCTGTGGCTTGCCGCTCTTACCTCTTTTGGTAGTGATCAGAATTACCCCGTTTGCCGCCCTAGCTCCATAAATGGCCGCAGAAGCATCTTTCAACACGGAGATAGTCTCTATATCCGCAGGGTTGATCCTACTTAGGCCTCCATCCCTATCGGGAACACCATCAACGACCACTAGGGCACCCGTATTATTATAGGTATTGGTACCCCGGATTCGTATAGCCGCATCGTCATAACCCGGTTCCGCACCGGTTTGCTGTACGAACAGGCCCGCTACCCTACCGGATAAGGTATTGGTCAGGTTAACGGCAGGTGATTTTACAAGTTCCTCCCCTTTGACCGATGAAACCGATCCGGTAACGGTAGCTCTTTTCTGGGTTCCATACCCGACCACCACTACTTCGTCCAAACTGGCTACATCTTCCTCCATATCTACGTTAAGGACACTTTTACCCGCTACGGGTACCACCAGGGCCTTAAATCCGATATAACTATAACGTAAACTCGTATTGGCATCGGTTACCGTAAGCTGATAATTACCATCAAAATCGGTAACCACCCCAACGGTAGGATTATTGGTATCCACTATGGAAACCCCCGGTAAAGGCATTTTATCGGATGCCGAAATAACCGTTCCCGTAACCGTTACTTGCTGCCCGTAAACTACAGTGCTGGAAAATCCATAAAACAAAAAGAGCAGTACCAAGGGCAAAAATTTGGCGACTATGCCCCTCTTTCTAAAATTAGGTTTTTTCTTCATAATTTTTGTTGGTTAAAATTTGATTGAATACTAATAAAAGGTTAAAAAATAAGACTTATTACTAAGGGAGTGTTAAATGTAGGGAAATTACGGACAAAAGCAAATAACAGAAAAATATTATTAGGACTAACGCGGCCCGATAAGAGAGAAGAAGACGTTATTACTATATATATAATTGATTTAAAGGTATTTATGATTTATTAAGAACAATTAAAATCATATTGACCATGGGAATAATTCATTTTTAATGTTAAATTAACATTAATAAATTGTAAATTTAATGTAAATAAACAGAAAATTAGCCTTCAACATTGTCCAGTGATCAAAAAATAAAGGTAAAAAATACGTATATTATTGATGGGACAGTTTTAGATGATCGACCGTTAAAATGCTAGGTTTTTATTTAGGATTAAATCAGTTTATTTGTTTTTATGAGCACAAAAAGTATAGGGGGCTACCCTTTAAACTTCACGGGCAGATAGACCAGTTTTTTAGTCTCAAAAAACGGCTCCCCGAATATTCCGGAAAGTGGATAGACCTCTACGGTGCGATACTCCCTTAACTCCTCTTCAAGGTCACCGCCCTTTAAGTAGATAATCCCATTTTTTCGGGTATGGACCGAGTTCTTTTTTATCTTCCCCTTTACCCAATGGACAAAGGTGGGCATAACGGCCACGGCCCTACTGACAATAAAATCGAATTGCTGATCGATA
>DATGQM010000332.1:0-9443 GCA_035304205.1 Arenibacter sp.
TTCTGTTAATATATAAATAACTAAAATTTATTAGTACATGACAAAATTGAAACTTATATTTTCCTCGATTTTTCGCCCCTACCCTAAAGGGAGAAATCGAGGAAAATTGAGCTCCCCTGCCCAAAAGTCGTTCAGGCTGGCTTTATGGTATAGGGGCAAAACCAATTTTCCGTCGAACCAATGGAAATATTTTTGTCATGTACTGAACTAAAATTTACTTTGCGGAGTGGACTCGCTTTTTAACCCATCAGTTTTTAACTCACAACTCTTAACTCCTAACTCTTTCACTCATAATTCTTTCACTCATAACTCATAACTCTTCATTCATAACTCTTTTTCCCCTCCTTCATAAGTTATCTTATCCCTAAACAGATAGTCCTCCCCCCGATATTCCCAGAATACCTTAATGTCCCAGCGACCGCCCAACAAGCGATCGTCAGGTATGAGCAAATAGTCTTGGGAAAGACTTATGGGCAAGTCGAAATCCAAGTGCTTATCGGACGGTCTGTATAGGGACACCGTTCCTCTAATATCCTTAGGGTCCAGGTTTTTCGGAAATTTGATGAGAATCCCTTCAGGGACCCTCTCCGTGCTAAGGAATATCTTGTTGGTATAGGCATTGTTCTGGGCATCGATCTCTGCTTGGAAGCCGAGCTCGGCCTTATAATAATCCTCACGCACCAATTCGTGATTGCTGCGGTTGTCCAAGGTCATTTTCAGTACAAAAAACAGGATAAAACTTATGAATGCTACAATAGCGATAACGATCCCTGTTCCCCAATTAATCTTCATAATGATATGTTTTAATACTTAGTTATATAAATAAGGGACACTGCTTTCAAAATATGGCCCTTAAATTTGCGTCCCGATCATTTGTAACTGCGGGGTGCCAAAAACCTTGCGCTGGTGGTCTCGATCAGTTCCCCATCGCTATAGACCCCGATCTTTAAATTGGTCTTGTCGCCTTCTAGGTCGGCATTGTTTATTTCGATAAAAAGAGTGCCCTCCGATAATTCCTGGGCCGGAACGGTAAAGGTCCCCGCCCGCACCATGACGATGGTGCCATTATGGGATAGGAGCCCAAAGCTTATCCCTGGAATATCCCTAGTGGTCTTATTGACCAATTTGAAGGTATATACGTTACTGATGATGTTCCCTTCCTTATGCTCGTATAATTGACCCGGAAGTCTTAGTATATTGGCCTCTACATCGTTCCGCAGGAAAAGCATTCCGATCAGGATACCCGTAAGGATAACCAGTATTGCAGTATACCCTTTTAACCGTGGGGTAAATTTAAATTCGGATTTTTTCTCGATATTATCCTCGCTGGCATAGCGGATAAGACCTTTGGGATAGTTGACCTTCTCCATAATATCATCGCAGGCATCGATACAGGCCGTACAGTTAACGCATTCCAATTGCGTCCCGTTCCGTATATCGATCCCGGTAGGGCAAACGTTGACGCACTGGAAACAATCTATACAATCCCCGTGGCCCAGCGTCCCCCGATCCTCGTCCTTTCTGAACTTTTTTCTTCCTTTTTCACCTTCTCCCCGTTTATGGTCGTAGGCAACGACAATGGATTTCTTGTCCAACAAAACGCTCTGCATCCTCCCATAGGGACAGGCTATGATGCATACCTGTTCCCGGAACCAGGCAAAGATAAAATAGAAGATCCCGGTAAAGATAAGGAGGGAGACCATGATGCTCAGGTGCGCCAATGGCCCATCCTGGATATACCGTACCAAACGATCGCTCCCGATCAAATAGGCCAGGAATACGTTGGCGATCAGAAAGGAGATTATAAAGAAAACAAACCATTTTAAGGTCCGTTTCCTGATTTTTTCCCCGTTCCAGGGTTGTCTGTCCAGTCTCATCTGTGCTCCCCGGTCCCCATCGATCCAATACTCGATCCTTCGGAATACCATTTCCATAAAAATGGTCTGCGGGCAGATCCATCCACAGAATATACGGCCAAAGGCGACGGTAAACAGGGCTATAAAAACGACCCCGATGATCATGGAAAGCACAAATAAATAAAAATCCTGTGGCCAAAATGGAAAACCAAAGATATTGAACCTACGTTCCATGACATTGAACATCATAAATTGGTTGCCATTTAGTTTTATAAATGGCGCCAAGATCAAAAATGTCAACAGTGCATAGCTAACATATTTTCGATACTTATAGAACCGACCGCTAGGTTTTTTTGGAAAGACCCAAGCCCGTTTTCCTTCTTCATTTATCGTTCCAATGGTATCCCTAAAATCGTACTGGTCCTCCGACATTTTTGTAAACTTAAAATTGAAAACCTGGATCTTTCCTTGAGCGATCCAATTTATTCCCTACATTATAACGTAGTTCGCAATCCTTACATTGCTTCTATTCTGTCCAGATCTCCCCTTCGGGTTCTTTTGGGTTGGCCGGTACGGATCCGCCCAATTCCGTAATGATATAGCTTGAGACCTGTGCCATTTCTATGGGCTTTAGGATCTGTTTCCAGGCCACCATTCCCTTTCCGGCACGTCCCCCTTCGGAAACGGTATGGAAGACATCCTTGATCCCCCCTCCCAAAATCCAGTATTCATCGGTCAGGTTGGGTCCGATCCCTCCCCCTCCATCCGCCATATGGCAGGCTACACAATTGTTGGTGTAGATCGTTTTTCCGGCGTTGAGGTCGGATCGGTCCGTCAATAGCTCCACACTATTCACATCGACCAGTCCCTTCGCCGTTTTCTTATAATTCTCAATAGAGATCTGGGCTTGTGCGACCTCCCGCTCATACTCCGTATCCTGGTCATAATCGTTGAAGATATGGAACCGGGCCAGATAAACCACCGCAAAAACAATGGAGGCATAAAACAGGTAGGTCCACCAGGTTGGAAGATTATTGTCCAGCTCATGGATCCCATCGTAATTATGGTCCAGGATAATTTCCTTCTCCTCTTCGGGCTTTTGTCTGTTGGCCATCCTGGCTATAATATCCTTTCCCCATTTCCATTCCCATTGTTGGTTCTTTTTTTGTAGGTACCTTTCCTGGGCCTCGGGCGAAAGGGTATGGAACATGACATTTTCAACGGACCTTAATATAAGCTCGATCGTTATCAATATGAACAATACCGTTAGTATAAAGATTTGTGCGGCCGGATATTCTATGATGGCCGGTTTATCCCCAGAGGTTACGAAATACTCCATCAATCCAAAGATGAGAAAGAAAATAAGCGGGATCCTGATCCACCACGGTGAGGTATTTTTCATTTTAAACGTTTTAAATGGTTTACTGCTTTGGTTTCAATAGTTATTGGGATCAATGGGCCATAAAAATGATGGAATAAAAGGTAGTATGGCCTATTCGACCCTATTCCCGGTATCTTCATCGTCCTGTAACGGTAATGCGCTTACCTCCTTGATATGTTCCTTTGAGGCGGTGAATACCCACCAAAAAAGAACGGCAAAGAAGATAAAGAAGATCAGCAAGGATATTATGGGGTAGGTCGCTACCCCATCGATGGTCTCCATATAGCCTTTTACGAATTTCAACATGATTTTCTATTTATGGGATATTTCCCCCTTAGTTTCCTTAATTTTTATATCGGTGCCCAATCGCTGTAAATAGGCAATCATAGCTACGATTTCACGGTCTTTCATTTCTATAAAATCAATTCCGTTTTCCTCGGCATATTTTTTGTCCGCTTCGTAGCTTTTTGCAAAATCGGGATCGGAATAGAGGTTTTTTTCTATCTGTGCCGCCTGTTTGTCCATATCGGCATGGACATTGGCGAGATCTTCCTCGGTATAGGGGACGCCCAGGCCTACCATGACCTCTATCTTTTTTTGTATATCGCTCCTGTCCAGTTTATTGCGCACCAGCCATTGGTAAGCGGGCATTATGGAACCGGAGGATGTACTTTGTGGATCGTACATATGGTTGAGGTGCCAGTTGTCCGAATATTTGCCCCCTACCCTGAGCAGATCGGGTCCGGTCCGCTTACTGCCCCAAAGGAATGGGCGGTCATAAACAAACTCCCCTGCCTTGGAATATTCCCCGTAGCGTTCTACCTCACTGCGGAAGGGGCGTACCATTTGGGAATGGCAGCCCACACAACCTTCCCGTATATACAGGTCCCTGCCTTCCAGTTCAAGGGGGGTATATGGTTTTACGCTCGTAATGGTGGGAATGTTCGATTTTACTAAAATAGTAGGTACGATCTGTATAATTCCCCCGATGAGGATGGCTATAGTGGCCAAGATGGTCAACTGTATGGGCTTGCGCTCCAACCAGCCATGAAAAGTTTCCCCGGCAGTCCTTCTTTTTGAAACCTTGATCAGGGCGGGGGCTTCGGCCAGTTCGTCCTCGACCTTGCTTCCCCCCTTGATCGTTACTACAAGGTTGTAGACCATGACCAAGGCCCCTATAATGTACATACTGCCCCCTATGGCCCGCATCCAGTACATTGGGATGATCTGCGTTACGGTTTCCAGGAAGTTACCGTACACCAATGTGCCGTCCGGATTGAATTCTTGCCACATCAGGGCTTGGGTAAATCCTGCTACATACATGGGTAGGGCGTATAGGACTATCCCCAATGTGCCGATCCAAAAGTGGAAGTTGGCCATAGGTACCGAATACAATTTGGTCTTGAACATCTTGGGTACCAGCCAATAGATCATACCAAAGGTCAGGAAGCCGTTCCATGCCAGGGCACCTACGTGCACGTGGGCAATGATCCAGTCGCTGAAATGCGCAATGGCGTTTACGTTTTTCAAGGAAAGCATAGGCCCCTCAAAAGTGGCCATTCCATAACCGGTGATGGCAACTACCATGAACTTTAGGACCGGATCGGTCCTTACCTTGTCCCAAGCTCCCCTTAGGGTAAGCAATCCGTTGATCATACCGCCCCAGGATGGCGCCAATAGCATAATGGAAAAGGCCACTCCCAGGTTTTGTGCCCAATCGGGTAGGGAAGAATATAGAAGGTGGTGGGGCCCTGCCCAAATATAGATAAAGATCAGCGACCAGAAGTGGATTATCGAGAGCCGGTAGGAGTATACCGGTCTGTTCGCCGCTTTTGGCACGTAATAATACATTAGTCCCAGAAAGGGCGTGGTAAGGAAGAACGCCACGGCATTATGCCCGTACCACCACTGTACAAGGGCATCCTGTACCCCTGCATAAACCGAATAACTTTTAAAAGCGCTAACGGGAATGGATAAACTGTTAAAAATATGGAGGACCGCAACGGTAACAAAGGTTCCCAGATAAAACCAGAGCGCCACGTACAAATGGCGTTGCCTTCTTCTCAGCATGGTCCCGATCAGGTTCCAGCCAAAGGCCACCCATACCGCAGCAATGGCCAGATCGATCGGCCATTCCAGTTCCGCATATTCCTTGGAAGAGCTGTAACCCAGGGGCAAAGTAATTGCAGCCGCCACGATAATGGCCTGCCAGCCCCAAAAATTGAAATTGCTCAACCCATCACTGAACATCCTGGCCTTTAGGAGGCGTTGGGTAGAATAATAGACCCCCGCAAAAATGGCGTTCCCCACAAAGGCAAAGATTACCGCATTGGTATGTAATGGGCGCAAACGGCCAAAGCTCAACCAGGATATTCCATCCGTAAGATTGGGAAATAAGAACATTAACGCCAAAAGAAGGCCCACCGACATTCCCACTATGCCCCAGAACATTGTGGCATAAATGAACTTTTTTACGATTTTATTGTCGTAATAGAACTGTTGTACCTCCATAATTACAATATTTGACTTTCACTTATTTGGTTAGTTTCCTTTTTCAGGTTTGTTTCGGTATCGGTCCTGACCAATTCGTCCTCAAAAAGCATACGTACGGACGGGGTATAGGAATCGTCGTACTGACCGTTCCGGACCGAGACTATAAATGCGATGAAAAAAATAAGGGCAACTATTATGCTCAGTGCCAACAATAAATAAATTACACCCATACCTACCTGAATTTTGGGCAAAACTAATATTGTGATTTTAGCTAAAACATGATATTTGTCATGATCAGGAAATTTAAGGGAAAATATTGGTTGGTTACCGATCGGATTTTGGGCCTCGGCCATGTATCCCAGATTTATGCATATTGGTTAGAAAAAAAATTGAAATATGCTTTTGTACGGAATGGTGCCCAATCGATCAAAATAATCTATGAAGGCGAATAGTTTAATTTTATAAAGGATTTATTCAAAAGATCTTTAGTTTTGTTTTCTCCTTAAAAAGGAATCCTATAAATGGGATTCAAATTATAAATAAACGAAAGTATGTTTCAAAATTTTAGAATTTTATTATTGGCAAGTCTTTTCATTATGGGTTGCGGTGAAGGGACGGTGCCCTGCGAGCCCAGTTCGGAGCCTATAAAATACCCGGTAACGGATTCATTGGCAAAAGTTTTAAAATGGCCCCAGGATCTAAGGATAACGGGATTTGCCGGACCCGATCTGACCCCTAGCCCTGCCTGTATGGCCGTTGCTGCCACGGGAGAGGTCTTCGTAGGGGTGGATATGATCGGTTCCTTGGGGAAGGACATGGGAAAAGGCTTTATTAAGCGTTTGGTAGATTGTAACCATGATGGCATTATGGATTCCCATACCCGGTTTGCACAAGTGGATAATCCCAGGGGCATACTACCTATAGGAAACCAGGTATTTGTACTCCACACCACCTTTTCAAAGGAAACGGGAAAGGCGGATAATATGGATCTGGTCGTTTTTGGGGATCTCGATAATGATGGGATTGCCGATGGACCGGCGAAAGTCTTGATAAAGGATCTCAGCAATTCCAAATACTTACAGGAAAGGGGCACTGATCATGCTACCAATGGAATACAAATGGGTATAGATGGGTGGATATACATTGCAGTAGGCGATTTTGGATTTCATAATGCCACCGATCGTGATGGTACGGAACTTACCATGCTAGGGGGCGGAATCCTCCGCATTAGGCCCGATGGTACCGGAATGGAAGTCTATAATCACGGTATGCGGAATATCTATGATGTGGCCATAGATCCCTTTATGAATATTTTTACCAGGGGCAATACCAATGATGGCGGGGGATGGAACATCCGGTTTTCGCATCAGGTACAAACAGGGGAATATGGATACCCCATTTTGTTCAAGCATTTTACCGAAGAAATTATTCCGGCACTAGTAGATGTCGGGGGCGGATCTGGAACAGGGGCCCTTTTCATGAACGATGGCCGTTGGCCGGAAAAATACAATAACGTACCCATGATGGCCGATTGGGGCAGGAACTACCTTTATCTCCACAGGGTAGAGCAGGATAGGGCCAGTTTTATACAGGACGAGGAAGAATTTATACAGCTTCCACAGATTACCGATGTGGATGTGGATGCTGCGGGGGCTATGTATCTTTCCGCTTGGGACGGTGCCGGTTATTCCGGAAGTCCCGATAAGGGCTATATTGTTCGGGTAATGCCAGAGGATTTGGAATACAGGCCCTTTCCTAATGTAGGGGATTTTTTCTGGACCAGCAATTTGGTCGACCTATTAAAATCGAACAATGCAAAGTCGAGATTAAGTGCCCAATACGAACTGATCAGAAGGGGAAAAGGGGCCAATGCCGGTTTAAAATTGGCCAAGGACATCGCCTTGCCCTTGGAGGTCCGGGTTGCGGGCATATTCACCTATGCCCAATTGGCGAAGGGGAACGGAGTGGATGATCTGGTTGCCCTTACGGGCGATCCGGAGATCCGGGAATTTGCCCTAAGGGCATTGGCGGACCGTAAGGACTTCCTTGAAAATGTACCGTTAGAGCCGTTCATCGAAGCAATTGAGTCGGGCACGGACCGGGTGAAGGCAGCCGCTATCATAGGTTTGGGAAGATTGGGCAAAAAGGAAGCCGCCCAATATCTGTTGGAAATTCCGGTTCCCGATTCCTTTAAGGCCCCTGAATCGGGAACCGAGGGCCCCCATGCTACGCCCAATTCCGATATTGTACTTCCCCATTTGGCCGTAAAGGCCTTGGTAGCCCTCAATGCAACGGAGGATTGTGTGACTGCCCTGGATACCGATAATAGGGATCTGGCACTTTGGGCCATGCGATATATGCATGCCCCAAAGGTCGTGGACGGATTGATCAAGGCCTACGGCGAAACCAATGATACCAGCTATAGGGAGAAAATAAGCAATACCCTTGCCCGTATCTATCACAAGGAGGCCCCCTATGATACCTCATGGTGGTGGAGTACCCGTCCGGATACCCACGGACCCTATTATAAGGTGGTAGATTGGGATTATACGCCCGTGATACGATCGTTCCTTGTCCAAGAATGGGAGAAGACCGATGAAGGGGACCGGGAACTGTATGCGGAACTAAATAGTAAATACCGTCTTGGGATAGATGAATTTGGGACCTTGGAGAAACGGGAACCCAAAGAGGATATGCCGATAGTGGACCTGGATAAGATCAAGAATAAAAAGGGACAGGTGGGAGAAGCCTCCATCGAGGATATTATGATCGCCTTAAAGCAGATCAAGGGCGACCCGGAAAGCGGGAAGGAAATATTTAATAGGCAAGCCTGTTTTGCTTGCCATAGTATAAATGTAGGCGAGGTTATGAAGGGGCCTTTTATGGGGCAGATAGGTTCTATAATGAACAGGGAGCAGATCGCGGAATCCATTTTAAAGCCCAATGCTTCTATCTCGCAAGGGTTTTCTACCGTGCGGATCGAGACCAAGGGAGGGGACAATTTTGTTGGGTTTGTAACCGAGGAGTCCGCCACCGATCTGACCATACGCAATATAGCCGGGGTGGCTTCCCAAATAAAGGTATCGGATATTGCCGAAAGGGAGGAGCTGCCCTCCTCTATGATGCCCTCCGGACTTGTAAATGCGCTTAGTTATGAGGAATTCGCTTCCCTGGTTTCATTTTTGGAGCAGCAAAAATAAGTTTTCCTTAGTGTAGGTCTTAGGGAATGATAATCATTGAGTTTACTCGGAAAACTCAAGTTAAAAAGTTAAAAAACAGGGAGCGAACTATAGAAAGGTCGCTCCCTGTTTTTGTTAGTGCTAATGGTCGTTTCCCTTACAGGGAATATGCTCTTAAGAATCCAGTTTTCTTCCGAGGAGATTGGTCGCGATCGTAGTGAATAGGACAATGCTGATGGAGCTCAAAGGCATAAGTATGGCCGCGATAACGGGTTCCAATCGTCCGGTTACGGCGAAGGAAAGTCCCACTACATTGTACATCAGGGAGAGCATAAAACTCAGTTTTATGATTTTGATGGCTTTTCTGGAGGCCAATATATACTGGTAGAGGTGCTTAAAATTCTTGGCATCCAATATAGCGTCACAGGCGGGGGAGAAAACATTTACGTTCTCCGATATGGCAATGCCCACATCGCTTTGCGCCAATGCTCCCGCATCGTTCAGGCCGTCGCCCACCATCATCACCTTTTTGTT
>DATGQM010000333.1:0-3024 GCA_035304205.1 Arenibacter sp.
GTTGAAAAAGGTGTAGTCTTTGTATCCATATCCGATAAACTTTTGTTTAGAAGCGGCAGCTACAATGTAACCAACAGGGCCAAGGAAATTTTGGGCAAAGTTGCACAAGTGGTCAATAATAAGCCGGATTTCGAATTTATGGTAGAAGGACATACCGATCCCGTACCTTATAGAAGCGGTGTCCTATTGGATAACTGGGATTTAAGTGTTAAGCGTGCTACTTCCGTTGTACGTATATTACAAAACGATTACAACGTTGATCCCGCCCGTATGACAGCTGCAGGTAGGTCACAGTATGTTCCGGTATCCGCTACCGATAAAGCAAAAAACAGAAGGACCCGTATTGTTGTTCTTCCGAAGATCGATCAGTTCTATAGCATGATCGAAGAAGGTATGAAAGATCCAGCGATCAACTAATACCCCATCCTTCATATCAAAAATAAAAGCGACCGAATTCGGTCGCTTTTTTTATTTCATTAAATGCCGTAAGCTATAGGTTATATGCAATAAGCTTCCATTACGGTTTAGTGCATGCCACTACCTGATATCCTTGGACATTAAATCTTGAACCCAATCAGATTCCGGATTTATCCCAAACCCATCTTCAAATTAGCACATCTCCAAATCTCCAAATCAAAAAATATCCAAACTCCCCTTTCCTTCCCGTACAACTATGGGTTCGCCCTCGGACAGGTCTATTACCGTAGAGGCCATATTATCCCCATATCCCCCATCGATGACCGCATCTACCAGATTTTGCCATTTTTCATAGATCAATTCGGGATCGGTAGTATATTCCAGAAGCTCATCCTCATCCCTGATGGAAGTCGATATTATGGGATTTCCCAACACCTCTACCAAACTTCTGGCTATGTTATTATCGGGAACCCTTATCCCTACGGTCTTTTTCTTTTTAAATTCCTTGGGAAGGTTATTGTTCCCCGGCAAAATGAAGGTATATGGCCCTGGCAGGGCTCTTTTTAAAATTTTAAAGGTGGCGGTATCTATTTGTCGGACATAGTCCGATAGATTGCTCAGGTCCGCACAAATAAACGACCAATTGGCCTTGGCCAATTTAATTCCCTTGATCCTTGCTATTTTTTCCAGGGCCCTGGTATTGGTAATATCGCAGCCCAGACCATACACCGTATCCGTGGGATAAATGATGAGTCCCCCCTTTCGCAATATACCCACTACCCTATTTATCTCTTTGGGGTTGGGGTTTTCAGGATAGATCTTTATAAATTCCGACATATTAAAAATATAAGAATCAGGTTATCAAGTTACGTAATTTTTAGGCTTTATGCTATGGGCTATAAGCTGTAGGCTATAGGCTGTAGGTGTGTGCTGCTCCACGCTTGACGCTAAGCGGTTAGCGCCGACCGCTGATTATGTCGTAGTTAATGGCCATTTCAATTCCCCTACTTCGCAAAGTCTCCCTACTTTGGGCTCAACTTTGCTCCTCCGAGCCCGACCGACCGGGAGGGCAAACCACCTCCCTGGAAGGGAGGAAACTAAATTTCTGCCCGATTCAACTTTAAACCTTGAGTCCACTCTGAAGAGTAACTTGAGTTTTCGGAGCAACCTCAACCTTCAACTTTAAACCTTCAACTTGGAACCTTGAACCAGGGTCCCTGCTATAGCACTTCCAATTTTGCAAAGCGGAGCAATAGTTTCTTTATATCGCCCTTATCGAATTTTATTTCCGCTTTCCTATCATTGCCCACTCCTTCTATTTTAATTACCTGTCCCCTCCCGAACCGGGTGTGGTTTACCAGGGCGCCCTCCGCCAGATTTGGATCTACCGTATTGGTATTTCCCACGGGAACGGCCAGGTCGGGTTTTAACTTGCGCAGTTTGCGCAATTGGTTATCATTGGGCTTATTTCCACTGGGCGGAGTACCTTGTACGGGTTTAAACTGTCTTAATTTGGTCTTGTCTACATCCCCAAAAATATCGGCATCTATCAATGGTCTATAGCGGTAGCTGTTTACCGGGGTCAGATTCTCCACATACTTTTCATCGATTTCCTCTATAAAGCGGCTCGGTTCCGCATCGATCAGCTTGCCCCAACGGTACCTGTTCTGGGTAAAAGTTAAATAGGCCTGTTTTTCTGCACGGGTAAGGGCTACATAGAACAACCGTCTTTCCTCTTCAAGTTCGCTCCTCGTATTCATGCTCATCCCGGAAGGGAATAGATCCTCCTCCATACCCACGATATACACATAGGGAAATTCCAATCCCTTGGCCAAATGGATGGTCATTAACGCCACCCGATCGTTATCCCCGGTATCCTTGTCCAGATCTGTAGCAAGGGCCACATCCTCCAGGAATTCGCCTATATCCCCCTTCGCATCGGCCAATTCCTTTTGTCCCTCGACAAAGTCCTTTATCCCGTTCAATAATTCCTCGATGTTCTCCATTTTGCCAATGCCCTCCGGGGTGCCATCTTTTTTAAATTCCAGCAAAATTCCGGTTTTTTTGGCAACATGTTCTGCCAAGATAAAGGCATCCGCACTTTCGTTCATGATCTGAAAGCTCTTGATCATGGCAACAAAATCCCCTAATTTCCTTTTTGTGCCCGAATTTATCTTTAGGTCGATCCGGTCCAGGTGTTCCATTACCTCAAAAATAGATCGGTTATAATGGTTGGCGGCCACGGTCAGCTTGTCCATAGTACTCTGCCCGATCCCCCTGGCGGGAAAATTGATGATCCGGTTGAGGGCCTCCTCGTCCTTAGGATTCACTACCAGTCTTAAATAGGAAAGCACATCCTTTATTTCCTTACGCTGATAAAAAGAAAGTCCCCCCCAGATCCGATACGGGATATCCCTTTTTCTCAGCGCATCCTCAATTGCCCTGGATTGGGAATTGGTCCTGTATAGGACCGCAAAATTTCCGTTGGACAGTTGTTCCTGCATCTTATGCTCAAAAATAGATCCAGCTACAAATCTACCTTCTTCCGCATCCGTGGGACTACGGTGCACCTTGATCAAGGGGCCCTCGTCGTTGGAAGTCCATACC
>DATGQM010000334.1:0-3837 GCA_035304205.1 Arenibacter sp.
CATACCGCCCGCAACATAGACATAACCATCCGAGGTGACGGCAGCGGTATAGGCCAAGGGTTCGGGTAAATCCGGATAAGCAATAATATCCAAATCATTATTTGCGCCATTATAGCTCAGTAAAAATACTTTATTGGATACCCCTTCCTTATTATCTCCCCCAATGATCAAAACCCCATCACCCGTGGAGACCGAAGCCCCATAAGCTAAAGGTGAGGGAAGGGTTGTTGCGGATAATCTCCAAGAATCGTTCTCCAATAGGTAGATGGAACTATACCATTCCTTGGCTCCCCCCTCCCAAGGTAGGCCGGCAGGAAAGTTTGCTCCCCCGCCCGCAATTACGATATTATGATGTGCCCCTCCCATCATCCCTGCATAGCCCAAGGAATTCTCCCCTGCATCCGCCGTGGGAAGACTGGATAAATCGGTCATTTGTAATTGGGACACCTCTTGGGATGTTAACCAGGAAGTAAACAGAAAGGTGATGATCAGGGAGGCTACGGTCTTATTTAATTGCATGATAAAATTGGATTAGTCCGACTTTAAAGGCACAAGATAATAAATCAAGTATTATGTATAACATAAATACTCCCTTTTTATATAATTTCTTTAAAAAATATAGTACAGGATAATCCCCTCAAAAAATCCAATTTATGGCATAGGGCGTTACTATGGCAGTGAGGATCCCGTTCACGCACATGGCAAGGCCGCCATAGACCCCGGTCAATTTCCCTTCTTCCAAAGCCCTCGCCGTACCGATACCATGGGCGGCCGTACCCAGGGCGGCCCCTATGGCCGAATTACTGGTAATTCCCAGAAATCTTAAAATTTCCGGACCCAACGCATTACCAAAGATACCGACGAGTATTACGATACCGGCGGTAATTTGGGGAATGCCCCCTATAATTTTGGAAACTTCTATGGCGATGGGCGTAGTTACGGATTTTGTGGCCAGTGATCTAATAATATCCCCGGGAGCATTAAAGATCAACAAGATCAGGACGACGCTCACAATGCTCATTAACCCACCTACCGCAACAGCGATAACGAAAGGAATAAAATTATTCTTGATCTCCTCGTATTTCTCATAAAAAAACACGCCCATTGCCACGATGGACGGTCCTAAAAAGAAAGTCAATAGATCGCCCCCCTTATTATAATCCGCTAAATCGACCTTAAAAACGATCAAAACAACAATGATCAACGTTATAGCTACCAAAACCGGATTGAATATCGCATAACGAAATTTTTTTCTGATAGCTTGGGCCATAAAAAAACCCAGCAAGGTTATAAAGACACCAAAAACCGGACTTCCGAACAAATTATCCATTCTTCCCGAATTTCTGAAGAATAATGGCGGTAAGGTACATGGTAATTATGGTACTGGCCACCACTGCTACCGAAATGGGTAGCCAATACGCCGCTATCAGATCGAAATAAGCCATAAGTCCCACTCCGTAAGGAATAAAGAACAGTACCAAATATTTCAATAGTTTATCCGAGGCGGGCTTTACCTGGTCCAACTTGATAATGCCCCATCTCAAGGCAAAAAAAATAAGGAACATGCCTATAATATTACCCGATATAGGAATATGGAATACCTTCACGATAAATTCCCCCAAAACCAAAAAAGAGAAAATATATAAGAGTGATCTTAACATAACAGAAATCTGAAATTTTAATTTTGCCTAAAACTACGATTTATACGCTTTTCAAATTCATAGTTTAGCAGTAATTTGGAGTAATATCCACTCTCTACCCCAAACTGCTACTCTCTATCCTATCAAAACTCCTCCAACATTGGAACATGGCCCTTGGGACGTGGAAACAGCCTTTCCACTTCCCTCCTTTTAAGGTCAGCAATGGTTTTCCCTCCCTATTTAGATACCCGAACCATTCCCCATTGTCGGGGTCTGGAAAATGGGACCAGGCATAATCATGTACTTTTTTATACCACGCCCTTATATTTTCATTCCCCGTATGTTCATAGGCCTTGGCCAAAGCTACCAAACTTTCTAAATGGACCCACCATAACTTTTGGTCCCATTCCAATTGCTGCGGAGGTTTCCCCATGGCATCCATAAAATAATAAATACCGCCATATTTCCGATCCCAACTATATTCCAAGATGTTCAAAATGGTGCCCGTTGCTTTTTCTATGAGATTTCGATCTCGTCTCCTCGCACCTATATCTATCATAAACCACATGGCCTCTATTCCATGGCCCGGATTTAACAACCTGCCATTAAAGCTATCGCTAAGGGAACCATCGGGCATCACAAATTCATAAATAAGGCCTGAATCCTTTTGTAAAAATACCTCCATTACTTCCTGCACACTAAAATCAATGGTTCTTTCAATTTCTTCCTTGTCCAGCACATCCTCCAGCTCCAACACCAGATTGGACAGGATCATGGGGAGGGAGAAACCCTTTAGGGGCCTTATATCCGTATTCTTATCATAAATACCCTTGGGATCGTCCTTTTTCCTAAGGATATTATAATAGGTCCGCTTTGCCAGCGAGGCGATTTCTTGGTCGCCCGTGGCCTTGGCATACTGGGCAAACGCCATGGCCGCAAAACAATCCGAGAAAATATTATAGGGCCGTACCAATGGTTGGCCCTCCTTGGTAACGGAAAAATAAAAATTGCCCTCCCTATCCATCCCGTACTTCCTGATAAAGTCGATTCCCGATCGGGCTATTTCCAACCATTTGGGATTTTTATCTACCTCGTTATATAGCATGGAGAACGTCCACGCCTGTCGCCCCTGCAACCATATAAATTTATCCGTATCGAACACTTTGCCATTTTGGTCCAGACAACTGAAGTATCCCCCATTTTCCAAATCCAACGAATTGTTTTCCCAAAAAGGGATTACATCGTCCAGCAAGGTTTTTTTATACAGTTCGGAATATTTCATAAAAATAATATGTTATACATAATACAAATATAAAATTATTTCTTATATTTAGATATAATTTTGGGTCAAACACTTAAAAAATAGAAAATTACCCATTTTTAAAGGAACATTCCTATTTTTGCCAGTAATAACCTAAAATGAGGGTACCTATCAACAAATTAATAAATCTCCCGATACAATATGAATAAACTTTCAAAGATTAAACCCTTGGAAACTTCATCCTTGGTAGACCGGGTAGAGGAACGGTTATTGGAGTTTATAAAAGAGAATAAATTAAAGGCCGGGGATTCCATTCCCAAAGAATTGGAGTTTGCGCAATCCCTGGGGGTGAGCCGGACGGTGGTACGGGAGGCCATTTTACGGTTGCGGACCTTGGGGATCATCGAATCCAGAAAACATCGGGGAATGATCCTTACCAATCCGGATATCATGCATAATTTTCGACGGATGTTGGATCCTACCCTGCTCGGGCAGGATACGTTAAAAAATTTGTTCGAATTTCGCTTGATCATGGAAATGGGGATGGCCGATTTTCTTTTTGAGCATAAAACGAAAAAAGACATGGAGGAGCTGGAAGCTATCGTTGTTTTGGAAGAGGAGACTAGTTATAATGCCCAAGTTTTTTCCTTGGACAAGGAAATTGCCTTTCATGGGAAGCTATATGAAATGTCCAACAATGCCAACCTAAAGAAATTTCAGGATCTATTGCTTCCCGTTTTTGAATTTGTCCATCTGAGCGAAACCGATCTGGAGGATTATAAATATTCGAGCGGGCAGTTTGTAACCCACAGGATGTTGTTGGACAATTTAAAGGTAGGTACGCCTGAAACCTTTAGAGTAGCCATGCGGCGACATTTGGAGCCCCATTTCGACCGAATATTTAGGTTGAAAAGTTGAAGGTTATACAGAGTTGAA
>DATGQM010000335.1:0-6236 GCA_035304205.1 Arenibacter sp.
GGATATTATCGAAGGGCGTTCATATTGGGTAAGCTTTCCGTTGAGCAAGGAAAACACAGCGGACAGGAAGGCCGAGATCAGTGCCAGGCCAATACCAAGGATATAATCGGTTTCCACTTTAAAAATAAGGTAAAGCCCCAACATTACCGCTAGCCCAAAAACAATCTCGTACCCTATTATTTTACGGCCATACCAGAGCGGCTCCAATAATGCCGCAAAGAAAGCTCCCGTAGACATCGTGGCCAGGGCTATGGAAACATTGGAGACCTTGATCGCCATAAAAAAGGTAACCCAGTGCATGGCCACCACCGCCCCCGCCACGATCAACAATAACAAAGTTCTTAAGGGCACCCTTAAGGGAAATCTCCTGATCAGGACATAGGCCAAGACCATCAATAAGGCCAACAACATCCTGTACCATACCAAGGGCAGGGCATCCAAGGTGATCAGCTTGCCCAGAATCGCGGTAAAACCCCAAATAAAAACAATAAAATGGAGGTGAAAGTAGTTCTTTAGTTTAACGTTTGGCATTCTGTAACAAGTAAAAACCTATAAACCCGAATAGCACATTGGGTATGATCACCGCCCATAAGGGGGGAAAACCGGATTGTTCCGCCAAGGTCCCAAATACTTTATCGAAAAATATATAGATGAAGGCCACACCAATTCCAAAGGCCAGATTAATGCCCATGCCCCCCCGTCTCTTTACCGAGGATACTGCCACGGCGATAACCGTTAGGATAAAGGCCGCAATGGGCAACGCCCACCGTTTGTACTTTACAAGGACATAACTGTTGATATTGGACGCTCCTTTCCTTTTTTGGGACTCGATAAATTCATCGAGCTCGAACATATTTTTTGTTTCGGCAATATAGGAAACGGGGGTCAGGTCATCTATCCTAAAATTAAATACGGTATCCAACCGTCGCTTGGTCTCGATCAACTCTATACCGTTGGCCAATTTGCGTTTACTATAGGAAGTAAGCCTATAAACACTATCCTTCTCCACCCATCTTATATTTGCGGCCGCTATTTTAAAATCGAGCGTATTATCCTCGTTAAAATGCTCCATGGTAAAATTATAGCCTATCTGCCTTGCGGGATCAAAACTGCTGACATAGATATAATCGCTCTCGTTCAATTGATTGAATATATTGGTAGTCACCCTATCCTGCTTTCCCTTCTTTAGATATTCAAAGATAAACTCATTGTATCCTACGCTTGCCCGGGGAACGATGAACATCCCCATCGCAAACATGATCATTGCTATTATGGTAGCACCGATAAGGTAGGGCCTTAAAAAACGACTATAGGACACCCCTGAGCTCAGAATAGCCACGATTTCCGTATTATTGGCCAATTTGGAGGTAAAGAATATTACGGAAAGGAATAGAAAAACGGGAAATAGGATATTGCCGATGACCAGGGTGAAATTTAAATAGTACATGGCAATTTCGGTCATAGGCGCCTCGTTATCGATCATTTTCCCGATCTGCTCCGCCAAATTTGCCATGATCCCTATGGGCACAAAAAGCAGGAGCATAACAAAAAATGTAGCCAGATAACGCTTTAGAATATATTTGTCTAATATGGTCAGCACTTAGAGTCGTTTATCCATTTGTTTTACCATAATTGTTTTCCATTCATAGAAATCCCCCGCTATTATATGTTTTCGCGCCTCCCGGACCAACCACATATAAAAGCCAAGGTTATGGATGGTAGCGATCTGTTTCCCCAAATATTCGTTGGCGGCGAACAAATGTCTAAGATACGCCTTGGAATATTCCCTATCTACAAAGGTGGTCCCCATTTCATCCAGAGGGGAAAAATCAGCTTCCCATTTTTTATTTTTTATATTGATGGTACCATGGGCCGTAAACAACATACCGTTCCTGGCGTTGCGGGTGGGCATCACGCAATCGAACATATCGATCCCCAAGGCGATGTTCTCCAAAATATTGATGGGCGTACCTACTCCCATTAGGTACCTGGGCTTATCCTCGGGTAAAATATCGCAGACCACTTGGGTCATTTCATACATTTCCTCCGCCGGCTCCCCTACCGAAAGTCCACCAATGGCATTTCCTTCCGCACCTACCCCCGCTATATATTCTGCTGACTGCCTTCTTAGATCCTTATAGGTAGAGCCCTGGACAATCGGAAAAAAAGTCTGTTCGTAGTCGTACACAAAAGGGGTCTTTTCCAAATGCCCGATACATCTATCCAACCACCTATGGGTCATATGCATGGATCTTTTGGCATAACTATAATCGCAGGGATAAGGGGTGCATTCATCGAAGGCCATAATAATATCGGCCCCGATTACCCGCTGTAGCTCCATGACATTTTCGGGGGTAAAGACATGGTAGGATCCGTCTATATGGGATTTAAATTTGACTCCTTCCTCCTTGATCTTTCTATTATCAGACATGGAATATACCTGATAGCCCCCACTGTCCGTCAAAATATTCCGGTCCCAGCCCATAAATTTGTGCAATCCGCCCGCTTGTTGCAAGACGGAAGTTTGTGGCCTAAGATATAGATGATAGGTATTCCCCAGGATAACATCTGGATCGATATCTTCCCTAAGTTCCCTTTGATGGACCCCCTTTACCGAAGCGGCCGTTCCAACGGGCATAAAAATGGGGGTTTCAATTTTGCCGTGATCCGTTAAAAGTTCTGCGGCCCTGGCCTTGGTCCTGCTGTCCGAATGTTGTAAAGTGAATCTCAAAAAAATCTATTTAAAGCCGCAAATATAGTCAACTCCCTACCATTTAGTTCCCAACAAAAAAATAAAATTGACGGTTTGGGCCAAAGTTGGTAAAATATAACGGATCGGACTTGTATACACAAAAGATAGCCATTACTTTTGATAAGTTCTAAAAAATAGATGAAAATGCCACAACTTCAAGAATTACAAGATTTGACCGTACAGGTACGCAGGGATATTTTAAGGATGGTACACAAGGTAAACTCGGGACATCCGGGAGGCTCATTGGGTTGTACCGAATTTTTTGTGGCCCTCTACGAAGAGATACTGGAACTAAAGGAGGGATTTGACATGGATGGTATCGGGGAAGATCTTTTCTTCTTGTCCAACGGGCATATCTCCCCTGTGTTTTATAGTGTTTTAGCCAGAAAAGGATATTTTCCCGTTGCGGAGCTGAATACTTTTAGATTGATCGATTCCCGTTTACAGGGCCACCCGACTACCCACGAAGGTTTGCCCGGGATACGCGTTGCTTCCGGTTCTTTGGGGCAAGGCCTGTCCGTAGCCTTGGGTGCCGCTCAGGCAAAGAAACTGAATAAAGATCCCAAACTGGTATATACCCTGCACGGCGATGGGGAATTACAGGAGGGACAGAATTGGGAAGCCATTATGTACGCTGCGGGAAAAAAGGTGGATAACCTTATTTCCACCATTGATTATAACGGACAACAGATCGACGGATCTACCAATGATGTACTGCCCATGGGCGACCTTAGGAAAAAATTCGAGGCTTTTGGATGGGAGGTCATAGATATTTTCGAAGGAAATAATATAGAGGACATCTTAGAGGGCATGAAAACGGCCAAGGAAAAGACGGGAAAAGGAAAACCGGTATGCGTGCTCTTACATACCGTAATGGGACATGGCGTGGATTTTATGATGCATACCCATGCGTGGCACGGCAAGGCGCCCAATGACGAGCAACTCGCATCGGCCCTGGCCCAGAACCCCGTAACCCTGGGAGATTATTAAACCCCACCATTTCCAAATTAACGATAAAGAAGTACAAAGATGAAAAAATACATAGATCAAGGGAAAAACGATACAAGAAGTGGATTCGGTGCGGGACTGGCCGAACTGGGCCGTAGTAACCCGAACGTAGTTGCCTTGTGCGCAGATTTGATAGGTTCCCTAAAAATGGAAAAATTTATTGAGGAAAATCCGGAACGATTTTTTCAAATAGGAATTGCGGAAGCCAATATGATGGGTATTGCGGCCGGACTGACCATTGGGGGGAAAATCCCGTTTACGGGTACCTTTGCCAACTTTTCCACAGGAAGGGTATATGATCAGATACGGCAATCCATTGCCTATTCCGGAAAAAACGTCAAGATCTGTGCCTCCCATGCAGGGGTCACCTTAGGGGAGGACGGTGCCACGCACCAGATCTTGGAAGACCTCGGGATGATGAAAATGCTACCGGGGATGACCGTGATCAACCCGTGCGACTTCAATCAGACCAAAGCGGCAACCATAGCCATAGCAGACCACGAAGGGCCGGTCTACCTGAGATTCGGACGCCCAAAAGTGGCCAATTTCACTCCTGTAGATCAAAAATTTGAGATCGGGAAAGCCCTAATGCTCAGCGAGGGTACCGATGTAACCATTGTGGCTACAGGGCATCTAGTCTGGGAAGCCTTGATCGCCGCCGAAAATCTGGAGAAACAAGGCATTTCCGCCGAGGTCATCAACATACATACCATTAAGCCCTTGGATGGGGAAGCCGTGTTAAAGTCCGTTAAAAAAACGGGCTGTATCGTCAGTGCGGAAGAGCATAACTATCTAGGTGGATTAGGTGAAAGTATCGCCGGATTCCTTGCTACTACGCATCCTACGCCACAAGAATTCGTCGGTACAAAGGATACCTTTGGCGAAAGTGGTACGCCCGAACAATTAATGGAAAAATACGGATTAAACAATAAAGCTATAGAGAAGGCCGTTGTCCAAGTGTTAAAAAGGAAATAATTCAAATGCCTTTGGGCAAATGATGGATCTTGACCTGGAAAACAGGAAGCACTTTGGAATGCAATAACCGAATAATACCTTAAAAATAAGGTGTCTTAATAATAGCGTTTCCATAGTCCATCACTTTTTTTGTGTCAAGTATATTTCTTTTTGAGATAAACCAAGAAATACGCAGTACCTAATATTGTACTATGTATTCTAATTTAAAAAGAACACATTATGATGAAGAAAACAGTTTTATTGGCAGCTTTTGCTTTGATAAGCATAACTGCATTCGCACAACAGGGATCGGGCTTCGGGATTAAGGGTGGACTTAATTACGGTGCCAACGGCGATTATTTTAGATCTGCCGAGAGCGCTTACGAGAACCCAGATAGCAATGTAGGTTACCATATTGGGGTTTTTGGCAAGTTGGGGGATAAAATTTATTTTAGACCCGAATTGGTATATACCAAAATGAAGTCGGATTACGACAACAATAGCTTCGATATGAGTAAATTGGATGCCCCTTTATTGGTAGGGATAAATATTATCGGTCCCTTACAGGTATTTGCGGGGCCGGCCTTTCAATATATCCTGGATACCGATTATGAGGACATTACCATCGGGGATGTTGAAAACGATTTTAGCGTTGGATTGAATATCGGTGCGGGGGTTTCTTTTGGGAAGTTCGGAATAGACCTGCGCTACGAAAGAGGGTTTAGCAATAATGAAATCACCGTGCTGGACAACAATAACGTCCCTATCGGTGACCGAATTGACACCAGGCCCGATCAATTGATCTTGAGCTTGGGCTTACGTCTATAATAGTTTTAAGAAAATGGCTATGGCTACTTAAACCCTATGCAAGCAAACTAAGACCGTCCGTTGAACTCCTAAGTTCAACGGACGGCTTTTTTTATAACGAAAAATTTCAACACAATGAAAAGGACCCTTCCGTCTTTTGTCCCCGAAAAAGGGGACAAAAGCCACCTTCCCTTAAAGGGAAGGAGCTGAACTGTTCGGAATATAAAATTTTACGGCAGCGAGAAGTACCCTTCCGTCTTTTGTCCCCGAAAAAGGGGACAAAAGCCACCTTCCCTTAAAGGGAAGGAATTGAGCGTTCGGCACGAATGTAATTTGGAACGTAATAACAAAACTCCTTCCCCCTTGGGGAAGGTGGACCGTCCCCTGGCAAGAGGGGCGGGACGGAAGGGGCGAAAGATCGGGCTACTTGGTAGTGGGGTCCAAATAATCCGGAATGCCATTTCCGTTGGTATCGGGAAAAGTGATATTCCCATCCCCATCAATCACGATTTCCTCCCTTGTAGGTTTGCCATCGCCATCATCGTCGGGATCCAAAAAGTTTGCAGCGGCCTGTATCCTATCCTTTATCTCCTGCTCACTATCCGTATTATCATCGTATAAATAACCGTTGCCGTTTAAATCTTCCATAAATGAGGGAATCCCATCATTATCATGATCGGTCTGACTCATAGCGAAAAGGTCTATCTTGAATATT
>DATGQM010000336.1:0-4009 GCA_035304205.1 Arenibacter sp.
TGTATACATGGGATTCCTTTAACTGTTTCCTATGGGCGGTGCCCGTATATCGTAGGCCCTCTAAAAAAGGAGTGCCGCAATGGTGATTATACTGAAAATAACACTTATGATCAGAAGGTTAAAGGTAAGCTTTGCCTTTAAATTGGCCAAGACTGCCCCGTTATAGGCCATACAAAAAATGGTGACCAGGAACAGTAAGGTCAACTTGATGAAAATAGGGATTTCATTTTTTAGGACCAGCATTGCCGCAACGGACCCGATGCAACTTTGACCTATAATGGCAATAGTGGCATATCCTGTTTGTCCTTTTTTAAACTCTGTCAGTAATTCGTCGTAAATTTTCATGGTACCTTAATTTAATTGTGTTGTATGCTTTAAGCTTTATGCAATAAGCTATATGCGATAAAGTTTGAACATTCGGGTTTTTATTTTTTTTGCCTACAGCCTACAGCCTACAGCTTACAGCCTACAGCTTACAGCTTACAGCTTATAGCTTACAGCCTATAGCCTACCGCCTTTTAGGTTATTCCCAAAATAAATCCGCGTTATTCTCCTCGAACTTGGTCTCGGGATGCAGGTCGGACACCATGTTCATTTGGTCCTCGGTGGCAACCTTTTGGATCTCATTGAACAGGATGCGCTCCTCAAACCGGATGTGGCCTTCCAGTTCTTCCTCTATAAGGCTGATTGACTTCTTAAGTTCCGTAGGATTATTAAAAAGTCGCTCTAACCTTCGATGTTGCGAAATGGCCTTTTTGACCAGTTCATGGCCGTTGCCCAAAATGGGGAAAATATAATTTTCCTCGGCATGGAAATGGGGTTCCAAGTGGGCATTGTAATACCAATCCAGATAACTCTTTATCCGGTCAACGGATACTCCCTTGGATATTCCCGTTCTAATTTTCCATGATAGCAATAATCGTTGATGGTGCTCCCTGCTTAAGGGCTGCATGGCCTTATGCCTTTTGATCGGTTTTTTTTGTTCCATAACTCATAACTCTATAACTCATAACTCATAACTCATAACTCATTACTCTTCCAATACCTTTTGTAGCACTTTGGCCTGGTTGTGTTCGGTGTCCTTTGCACCGTATAGGAGGGTAACCGTTCTATCCGCTGCTATTTTGCGGATCTGTAGCAGTATATCGGACCTATCCTTCAGTTCGCTTCGGTATCTTTCCTCGAATTCCCCGAATTTTTTCGGATCGTGGTCGAACCACTTCCTCAGTTCGCCCGTGGGTGCTACCTCTTTGATCCAATCGTCCAAATGGGCATGCTCTTTGCTTACGCTCCTGGGCCATATACGGTCTACCAAGATCCGATAGCCATCATGCTCCGAAGTGGGGTCGTAGATCCGTTTTATTAGAATTTTTTTCATCTGTTTATTTTATTGTTCGCCTTGGGCCAATAAATTATTTTACAGAATTGCTTTCCATCTTCAGGTAAAAAAATCAATACTGATATTGAACAAGATCATTATAAATCATTAAGGGTACGGTCGCAAATGCTTCCCGCAACAAACTGTTCTGCGACCGTACCGGTATACCATTTTAATGCGTTTCCTGATTTTTTAAATGGGTGGAAGCGACTCCCATTAACCGTTTAATTCTTTTTCCAAGGCTTCCGATTCGGGGAAGAGGATGTTGTTTTCCAGATGGATATGCCGGTGCAGGTCCTCTTCAAATTCCTGTAACAGGGAAAAAGCCACTCTATAGGTATTGCAGGCATCTGCGGGAGGGGTGTAATTATTGCTCAGCTCATCTATCAATCTAAATCGATCTCCCTCGTTCTCATGTTCCTGCATCATCATTTGGATGGGATTTTGAATGGTCCCAAAATGGGGTTTGGCCAAGGGTACACCTGTTTGTTTGGCTTGGACCATTTTACGTACGGCGGGGAAGAGGACCAGTTCTTCTTTTTTCATGTGCATGGCCAGTTCCCCCGCACATTTGTTGAAATGCTCCGTAATTTCAAATAGTTCCGGATGGCGTTCCCCGTGTACCCGGCACAACTTGGTCAAATATTGATTGAGGATCGGTGTTTGGGCCTCCACATAGCGATGGTGTTTTTTCTCTATATAATCGGCAAGCAGATCTAAGGGCCAGGACTTAAAATCGATGTTGTCGGCAGTGGTCTGTTGCAGTACCGTTTCAATTTCCTTTAGCAATAGGCTTGCATCGAGCTGGTTTTTTTCGGCCACTTCGATTATGCTCCGGTTTCCCTTGCAGCAAAAATCTATTTTATGATTCTTGAAGACTTGGGCCGTCCGGTAATCCCCCGCTACTATTTCACCAATGTGCTTTGTCATTAAATTTTCCATGTTGTTATCCTTTAAAATTTATAATTATACTTGTTACTCAATATTAATTAACAATAAGTGTCCTGTTAATCATTCTAACCTACTTATCGATCCGCTGCGCAAAGTCTCCCGACTTTGAGCAAGAAGAAAATCCTGCCTACTGCAACTGTCTATTCCGCTGCGCAAAGTCTCCCGACTTTGAGCAAGACTTTGAGCAAGAACAAAATCCTGCCTACTTTAACTGTCTATTCCGCTGCGCAAAGTCTCCCGACTTTGAGCAAGACTTTGAGCAAGACTTTGAGCAAGACTTTGAGCAAGACCTTGAATTCTGCCAACTATAGACGCATAATTAAGTGTCTCTACCATTTTTCAATACTCAATTCTCAATACTAACATCCATACCCCAATTCCCAATTTCCTTTTCTGTCCACAAGAAGGGGAAGAATTTTCGTTGCTGATATTTTGGATGCAGGTATTTCTGCCAGTGGGAGCCGCCCGTTGCCTCCTTGTGTTGCCCTTTTTTTTTCAGATAGTGCTCCGCAGTTCGCAAATGGACCAGGGGCCATTCTATATTGTAAAGTCGGTCAAACTCTCGTAGCCTACTTCTAAGGGCATCCGATATATACGGTAGTTCGGCCAACCGGTCCACCAGTGTATGGCCCTGCAGGCATTGGGCGGTTTCCATGATCGATTTTAAATATTTCTCCTCGAACAGTTGCAGGGTCAATGTTTTTTTGCCCGTAACGGGATCGGTCCCGGCATCCTTCCAATAGATATGCTCCATATATTCATTGATGTCCGGCGCAGCTGATAGTCGGTTTTTATAGCTATTACCGACAAGGTTGTACAGGGAGGTACAATGCAGTTCGATAAATCGAAATTGGGCGCATTGAAACCCGCTGGCCGGAGTCAGGGTCTTTCTAAAGGTGTTGTAATCGTCATAGTCCATTCCTACCTTCATAATATCGAACGAACTGATCAGCATGGAGGTATATTTGTTGAGCCGGTCCAATTTTACGATCAAATAGTTCGCGGATATATTTTCCTCCTCCGTTATTTGTTGTAGCTCGTGCAACATCATCTTTAAAAAAAGCTCGGTCACCTGATGGTACATGATAAAGATGGATTCATCCTTAAAGTTGGTCCTAGGTTTCTGAAGGGAAAGGAGGGTGTCTACCTCTATATAATCCCAATAGGTAATCGGTTTGGCCTGTAAGAGGCCCTGTAAATAGGTTTCGGGATTCTCTCCCAGGCCCCTGTATTTTTCGGTTATATTGTCAATGGTATCGTACATGGGCAAGCTTTTGTATTTTATTTTCGCTGTGGACAAGGGTCGTTTTCATCGTATCGAAAAATGAATTTATATTTTTTTATAAGATATTAATACCTTTTTATCCTCTATTGTCATAAAAAATTATCGTTTTAGATGGGTAAGGCCTATATCCAGGCTGGCCGCCAGTTCATAGATGCTGGTCTGTTTTAGCATATGGGCCAGGTTTTCCCGTACTACCGCAAATTTATGGTGAACGGGACAGGGTTTGTTGGCATCGCACTGCTTTAGGCCCAGACCGCAACCATTAAAGATCCCGTCCCCATCTATAGCGCTCACGATTTCATAAAGTGTAATGGTATCCATTTTTAAGCGTTCCATTTGGAACCCCCCCGTAGGTCCTTTGTGCGATTCCACTATGCCGTTCCTTGCCAGGGACT
>DATGQM010000337.1:0-7357 GCA_035304205.1 Arenibacter sp.
CTGGATGGAAGGTCCTCCAACTATGCCAGAACTCCTGATAAGCTTTTATACGTTTTAAATGGGTTCCATTTTTGGATTGCGGGAGGCCCAAAAGATTGTATTTGAGATCGGCATTTATAAGGGTATCATTTCTTATTTCAAATTGCGAACCTTCAGGTCTTTCAAAAGCAAAGAAACTTTGGTCATCAGAAGCCAGGGCAACGAACAATGGTTTCCCTCCGATCGCAAAATTGATGATTCGTTCCTGTGTAAGCTTATTCCAATCAATGGCCTTGCTAGAATCCCCAATTTGTATTCCTACTACCCAAGACTTTTCCTTCCAGGACAACGTATCGGTCCGGGTAAGGTTTCCCCGTTCAATTCCAAAATCGTAATCCTTCAAATCCTCGTATTCCTCGGTAAAAGTGGAATCTGGCTGTAAAATCTTACTTTTTGGATATAGTTCTAGCCATTTTTTTAAGGTGGTCTGTTCACCTAAGATCTCAGGTAGGACCGCACCTTTAAGAGGACCGGCAATGGCTTCTCCCGTCACTTGGCGCCACCAGCTCTTAGTTGTCCTATCCTCGAACATTGCATTGTAATGATCCATACCCACCAGCCTAAACGATTCGGGCAGGTCGTTTACCATGGGTTCAAATACCCTTCCCGTACGGCATACGGAACAATAGGTAACCATTATAGGGTGTCCGTTAACCGTATCCATTACTTGATGGTGGTATGCGATCAGCTGAATGGGATATGCCCTCGCTTCCCCGTTAAGTTGAATTCCAATAATCAGTTTATCCAAAGGAATGGTATTGGATCCGCTCTCTGCCATAATTATTTTGTTGGGCTGATAGAACATTTTATCTGCCTTTAACTTAAAGTTGAAAATGCATACCACGGCGATACAAACACCTATAGAAATCAACATGGACAAAGGTTTTGCTTTATAGGCAAAGAATGCCCCGATTAAAATAAGGGCACCAAATATAAACCGAAACGTCCATTTCCAACTTTCTAAAAAATAAGCCACTTCAATACTTTGCATTTCCTGGCTTCCTGGCATTGGCATTATAAAATAGATCTTCAGTACCTCAAAAAGGATAAGACCGATGATTCCTATGTAAAATACGCTTTGCATACGATTTAATTATTGGGATTAAAATTGGCATAACCTTCTTCTGCACGCTGTTTGCCCCTTTCCACATAAAAATTTCGGTCCAAGGGAGCAGAGGTTCCCAAACCGTCCACATAGCGGTTAAACATACAGAAAGCTGCGGAAATTAATACGGTATCATGAATTTCCATCTCCGTAGCGCCAAATTTCCGTGCTTGTCCCACTTCCTCCCCGGTTACATTTTTGCCCCCTTTCTGAACACTAGCGGCTATCTCCAATAGGGCTTTAAGTTTATCCGGAATATCACTGGTCTTGTAATTTTCCTTTATGCCATCAATAAAATTTAGATCACATTGTAAATAATGTTGTGCGATTCCTCCATGGGCATTTTGGCAAAAGAAGCAACCATTCAAATAAGACACATAGGTAGCGATGAGTTCCCGATCTCCACGGCTTAGGGTATTGTCCCCCCGCAAAAGTATCTCTGCTAGATCGTTCATGGGCTTCGCCGTTTCTGGACGAAAGTCCATCAACCCCCTTATCCCTGGAAGGGTTTCGTTAATTTTAATATGGGCCATATTAATCCTTTTTAGTAGGTTGATATCCGTGCTCTGCAAGTCGCTTTCCCATTTCTCCATAAACTTCGGGATCGGTAGGAGTCCAACTGGCAAGTCCATCCACATAACGGTTAAACATACAAAATGTGGCAGCGATAAGGACCGTATCGTGGATCTCACGGTCGCCGGATCCTTGTCTCCTTGCCTCCGCGATATCCTGAACCGTGACCGCCATCCCACTTTGTTGCACCTTTCCTGCGATATGGAGCAGGGCTCTTAACTTAGGGCCTATAGGCGCATTATCCACATTTTTGAGGGTTTTATCAACAGTTTCCCTATCATCTCCATACAGTTCACGCGCCGCCGCCGCATGACTGCTCGTACAAAATAGGCATTGATTTAGGGAGGAGACATAGGCTGCAATGAGCTCCCTTTCGGCGGTTGAAAGTGGCGACTCCTTGCGCAATAATACTTGGGCAAGCTCGTATAACGGCGTTCCGGTTTCTGGCCTAAAGACAACCAAACTCCTTATTCCTGGAACTCCTTCGGGTACTTTAATATGCGCCATAATGCTTTGTATTTTAAGTTGTTTCTTTATTCAATGTTGGGACAAACGGATTTCCGGTTTAAAGTTTTGGCCGAAAAAAAGTTTGAGAAATCCAAAAACAAATACCAAGGAGAAAATTAAGAGTGCATTGCTGTATCCTCCTAGGGCATCAACCAAAGCACCCAAAGAAAAAACAGCAAGGGTCGTAAATATTCTCCCCAAGTTAAAACAAAATCCAGTTGCCCCTGCTCGAATCGTTGTGGGGAAGAGTTGGGGAATATAAAAGGACAATAAACCTTGACTAAGTCCAAAAAACAAGGAGAGTAGGGCAGTTTCCAAATATATCAACCAAGAAAAGGTAGAATTGAATCCAAATAACAATATGGCCATAACGGTACAACCTCCAAAACAGAGCATCATGGACTTTCTTACACCCAAGGTTTTGGAAATCCACCCAGAAGAAAATCCGCCAATAAGTCCGCCTATGCCAAAGAGCATCATCGCAAAACCTCTTTCTTCCTGTCCGTCAGTGTTCTGAATCAAACTTTGGACCCATGTCGGAAACCAAGAAAAAACGGCCCATAGTCCGATCAACATGGAGCCGAAGATTACCGTTCCATGCAGGAGTTCGGCACGATACTGCTTGATCAGGTCTATACCCGATATTTTTGACGCCAAAGTCTTGGATTTTTTCCAGGGCTCGGATTCCTTAAGTCCAAATAGGGCGAAAATGGCCAAAACCAAGGGGATTATTCCCAAAAGGAATCCTTCGCGCCAATCGGATAGTAGATTGACCATTCCAGAAGAAAATATACCTATAGGAAACCCGATGGAAACGATTCCGATCATTATATTCCTAGAATTTTTGGGCCACACTTCAGATAAAAAAGTAACCGATATTACCATGATGCCCCCTGCTCCCAAACCGGCCAAGAACCTATAAAGTAATATCATTTCCCAAGTATGCGAAAGGCTGATAAGCATCGTGAACAAACCTAATAATCCAATGGAAAGGGCAAAGGATCTCACCCGTCCTATTTTATCGCCTATCAGCCCGCAAAAAAAGCCCCCAATGGTCCATCCCAAGAGATAAATTGCAGTTATATAGGCCCCTATTCGATGTATCGAAGTTTCATCGGTGGGAGTGGTCTGTAGAAATGTCTCCAATACCGTTGGCAGATAAACCGACATTAACGTGGAAACTTGGCCTGCTAGAATATTGCTCAAGAGGCAAACAGAAAAAAGCATCCAGTTGCCAAAAGTGGGATTGATCGATACCGTTTCGTTTGTATCCATTAACGCAAAAGTTCGTCAAAGGTTATGCCCACATAGTAAACCGCCCCGATGGAAGGGGATCCATAAGCCTGATATACTTGGTGATCGAACAGATTGTTTGCGCCAAGTTTGATGATTGATTTTATTGGAAGTATCTTATAACTTACCTGTGCGTCTACCATGGAATAGGCGTTTATCTTACCGGGACGCAATTGATTAAAGGTCCCATACCAATCGAAAGTATCCTGCCATCTCCAGACAAGATTAAATCCAAGGTTTTTGGTCAATCCATCATTTCCAAACATGACGGAAGTCTTAAATTTCGGAGTATTGAAGGCCGGGATATCATTTGGATCGGCATTTTTGAGATTGTAGTCGGCCCAAGTGCCATTCGCACCGATGGTATAGTTCTTGGGGAGCAGATAAGTTACTCCCAGGGTGGCACCTTGGGAGGTAACCTTATCGGAAGCGTTGGCGTAGAGCTGATATAGATGGCTATTATTGTCCAACAGATCAAAGGCAGCCTCAATATTCACAGACCCATCAGGGGCTAGAACGTCGCTTTCCGGCTCTATGACCACCTGATTGAGGATAAAGTCCTTGTAACCGCTAAAGTAATAGTTGGCATCTATCAGGATTTTGTTATCGATAAGACCTTTATAGCCAATCTCAAAGGTCTTCACCTGTTCTGGCTTTATATAAGCTACATCCGATTTTACCAGTAAGTCCTTGGACATTGCAACAGCATCGGGGAAAGGTGTCCCGCTCTCCATCAATTGATTAAAATTTCCAAAAAATGGTCCCAATGAGGTGGTCGTAAAAGAATTTTGGTACACGGTAAGGTCGTCGCTATTATCGGGTACTCCTCCAAGAATGGTAATCGGCCCGGCATTAAGTCTTATATACTGATCTCCGGGTGAAGGATTGCGAAATCCGGATTGATAGGATGTCCTTAGGTAATGCTTATCCTTTACGTTATAGACCGCAGAGGCCCGTGGGGTCAACCGTCCTTCAAAGTTTTGGTTTTTATCGTATCTGAGGGATCCGGTCAACCTTAATTTTTCGTCCAATAAGTCTTTGGAGACTTGTGCAAAGGCCCCGCCCTCCTTTATAATTATGGGATCGTCCACATCGTCAAAAAGGGTTCCATTGGTGAACATATCGTATATTCGGAAGTTTCCGCCAACCAATAGATCGAAAATCTTAATATTGGCAAAGTCATACTGGCCTTCCAAATGATATAGGTTACTTTGGCTAAGTATCCCGGCCCCATCCAGCCCCCGTATTTCAATATAGCGTTCCTTTTCCCTTTCAAAATCGGGATTTCCGGGAAGGAAACGGCCCTGATCTGCAAAATTCCTGGCAGCGGTATGTGATCCATTGGCAACCCCGGCTATGTTTCCGATAAATGCCTCCGAATAGCGATTATACCATACGTCGTTGGCCTGATCCGTAGGAACGATGTTGCCATTTAGGTCCTGTACCCAAGTGTTATTGATCAAGGGGCCGAGTCCTTTTCCATTATAGGAGTCATGGGAATCCTCGATATTCGTATAGGCCCTTATAAAATAATTGTCGCCCTTAAGTTCCAATCTGTGTTGTTGGAAGGTAAAGTTATTTAATTGAAATCGGTTACTTCCCGTATAAGCGGCCCTTCCCTTGTTATAATTGTACTGATAGATCAACTCGGCATTATTCCCGATGCGGTAATGCAATGCGCCGTTCAATTTAAAACTGTAGGCATCATAGTCCATCAGATCGCGCTCTTCATATCCAGTCCGGGATACCCGTCCAATACCCGGTAGTTCACGTGCTCCCTCATCACCATAAATATTAAGGGCATCGCGAGCCGGATTGTTTTCTCCACGTTGATTCACAGGAGTAACATCGTCCACGTCCGTATAATTGGTGGCAAACCAATCGAGACCAGTGAAGTAGGAGGCATTTACCTTATATGCAAACCGATCTCCGATCGCCTTGGCATATCTAACGGAAACATCGTATAAGGGATGTGGATTTGTATATTGTTCGTTAAAATGGTTCATACCGACCCTCGTATTTACACTTAGTCCCTGATATTTGAATGGATCTTTGGTGCGCATCAGCAATACCCCATTAAAGGCCACGGGACCATATAGGGCGGAAGCCGATCCGGGAATTAACTCCGCACTTTCCATATCAAGGTCCGAAGATCCGAAAAGATTTCCCACGGCAAACGAAAGTCCGGGAGTCTGGTTGTCCACTCCGTCCACCAATTGAAGAAATCTGGCGTTTCCCGTATCATTGAATCCCCTTGTGTTTATTTCCTTATAGGTGAGTCCGCTGGTCACCATGTCCAACCCCTTTAGATTTTGCAGACCGTCATAAAAGTTTATGGAGGGTGTTCGTTGGATCTCCTTAATATCCATTTTTTCAATACTGACGGGAGATCTGAGGATACTTTCTTCCACCCTGGAAGCCGAGACAACAATACCTTCCAACTCTACTCCTTGGGTCTGCATATTAATTTGTATGGGCTGATCGTTCAAAACCTCAACTTCCTGCGAAGTGAATCCTATATAGGATATAGAAATTTTGATAGGATACTCTTGGGGCGGATTTAATTCAAAATATCCATTGGAATCCGTAGTCGTTCCAATGGTCTTTCCTACAACTACAACAGTGGCTTCGGGCAAGGGCTCATTGGTTTCCGTTGTGCTGACGGTACCGGATACCATAGGGTTTTGCCCCAAGGCAAAGCATGGAATAAGTAGGAATAGGGAAAGGTAGTTTTTAGTTTTCATTATAATGGTCGTTATCAGTTTTTAGCTTTTCGTAAGCTGCCGGAGTTCTTTCGTACCCATTGGTGGCCAGCCGCTCCGCGAGGTCCGTAAAATAATTTGGATTCCGGGGCAAATGAGTGCCCAGACCGTCCACATAGCGGTTATAAAGGCAAAACAGGGAAGCAATAAGGACGGTGTCGTGAATTTCCAGATCGGTCGCCCCATATTCCCTGGCCTTGAGAATGGATTCATTGGTCACGTTTTTTCCATTTTGGCCCACTAATCGGGCAATTTTAAGCAAGGCCTTGATTTTGTCGCTTATAGGTGCGGACTCCAAGTTATTTTTGACTTTTTCGGCTATGGATGCATCCCCAAAAATATAATCCGTTACAGCGGTGTGGGCGGTTGAGCAGAACTTGCATTTATTATCGTGGGAGACTACGGACGCAATCAGTTCCCTTTCCCCTATGGATAGGGTAGATGGACCACGCATCAATATCTGGGTGAGGTCGCGAATAGGCTCTGCCGTATCCTTGCGATATTCAAGGAGCCCCGTTATTCCCGGCAAGTGCGATTCTAGGGGTATATAGGCCATTCAGTTGGTTTTTGGTCGGTTGGATAATTGAGATGAAAAACGAGCGGGCAACACACTCATAAATTCCCATAAATTATTCATTTGGTTTTAAGGCTCCATGCGATTGAAAGTTCATTTTTTATATGTATTGTAACTTCTATGGCTTTGCGTTCGGGTAGGTTCCAGGGGCAAAGTTTCAATTTATCGTTAAGTTTAATATAGACATAAACCCTGGGCCCATCTGAGGCAGGGCCCGCATGTATGCCCACAAGGGCATCTTTAATTTATTGAAAGATAAATATTTAATCCAGATTGTGCAAGTCCCTTTTGGGCAGGGGTAAATATGTGTCGAACGCTTAGTTATTGCCCAGCGTTTTATAATTTTTTCAATATTGTGATTCCAAAGCTAATTGTCCTTAATTTAAAATAAGGGTCCTTATCAGGGGAATCGATGAACAGTTTTGAAAGACTGTTATTGTAATCCAATGCCAGTTGTAAGGCGATTTTTTCACTTAAATTATATTCTATTCCCCCGCCCAGTTT
>DATGQM010000338.1:0-5469 GCA_035304205.1 Arenibacter sp.
TATTTGGAACAGTTTTTGTTTACCCATATAGGGCGATTACTAAAATGATTGCAATATAAAAGTTAAACTTGAGGTAATCCTATGGTTTTTGCCCTATTGGGAATACGAAACAAAAATAAGTAACGTTATTACATAACAAAAGGATTTTGGAGGTTGATTAAAAACATTTACTTTTGAAATTCACCAAAACTAGAAATAATGAAGAAATTAGTACTATTTGTATTTATCGGATTATTGGGATTTGGTCTTACCGCACAGGAAACTTCGGCCAAAATCAAATTTAAAACAGATACAGTGGATTACGGTGAAATCGTCAAAGGAAGCGATGGGGTACGGGTATTTGAATTTACCAATACGGGAAATGCGCCCCTTATCATCAGCAAGGTAAGCTCTAGCTGCGGCTGTACCATCCCCAAAAAACCGGAAGCTCCCATTTTACCTGGAAAAACAGGTGAGATCCAAGTGAAATATGACACTAGCCGGGTAGGACCTATTGCCAAGGCCATCACCGTTGTATCCAATGCGGATACCCCAACGGTAATTTTAAAAATAAAGGGAACGATAAAGGACGGCAAATAGATTCTTTCCGATATGTATAAAAACTTGTTCTGCCCTGCTATTACGGGACGGAACAAGTTTTTTTATTTGAAGATTTCTTTCAGTACATAGGAAACCAAAACATCGTTATCGAAGCGTTCCACCAGTACCTTTATCCGTTTTCCTTCTTTTTCATTGAGCAGTTTTAAGATTTGCTGCAGTTCATAATTATGGACCTTTTTTCCGTTGACCGCTAGGATAACATCGCCTTCCTGCAAGCCAGCTTCCTGGCCCGGACTTCCGGCCCGTATGCCGGAAACTATGATTTCGGGCACGAGGCTGAGCCTGGTCCTGTTCGCGAACAATATCTGCACATTGCCATAGGAATTCCCTTCATCGCTTGTCACGTCCCTTGCATCCGCAATGCTTTCGGAGATATAGCGCATTCCGTTATGCTGTAGATCGATCCCGCTCAAATTAAAATCGAAGGGATCGTTGAACATGGAATTCTTGCGAAGGCTTACCGTTCCCTTGCCATAATCGAACACGGTAGTGAACCGCTTAAGGATCTCCCCGCCCAAACTTCCATTTCTCTCGCCCATACTGCCGATAGAACCAAAATATCTAATATCCGGAAAGGCCGTTTTGATACCTTCCAAGTGAAATTCCCCAAGCGAGAGGCCGTCGATCTTGGTTCGTTTTCCATAAACCTTCCCGTTTAATCCCTGCCCCAAGAAATCCTCATAATTTTTATCGGGAACGTCTAGCCCCTTTGTTAAATTTTCAAATAGCCATAACGCATCCGAACTTCCAGAATCCACCAATAATTTAACGGGGATCTGTTGCTGGTCCTCCATACTTACAATTCCTTCCAAATAAGCTTTCCTGTTAATGATCTGTATGGGAAGGGTATGTGTCCTGGCACTTCTTCGGGGTACATATTTTTCGGGATCGTACAACTTTAGCACTTTCGAGGAATAATTAACGGACACCACAAAGTCCCTGTACAGGTCGTATCCAATAATTCCATGAATGGGGATACCCAGTCTGGGAGAGAAATTTAATTCTTCGTCCAGGACCACGTATAAGGTTTGTTTCGTGTTTCTGGTGCCATTGATCTCAAAAATATTATTGGTGGATTTTAAGGCCTTGATCGCTTCCCCCTCCCCAAGTCCCCTAATGGTAACCTCGGTAACATTATTTATAGCAATGGAATCCTGGTCCATCAGATTAAATAAGATAGGCTTGCTTACGCCCGAATCCAGAATAAACGAAAGTTTGGCCCCATTGACCTCCACTGGGACAATAACAAGATTGTTCAGCAGTTGAAATTTTATTTTTGCATATTTCCTACCATTGGTCAAGGTATAGTTTTGTGAGAATAGCAAAGCCGGTAAACAAAAAATAAAGAAAACGGAATATTTGAAAAATGCTTTCATACTTCCATATTTTATCGTCCGGCTTCTTTAAATTTACAAACAAAATTGCTTCCTTCAATGATTTTTAACAATGAACCCGCTTAAACTTTTTCTTTTACCTACAAATTTCCCACATTTGTCCTAAAATTTACAATTATGCCATCCATTTCGCAGAAAGGTCTGTACATGCCGGAATCCCCCATCAGAAAATTAGTCCCGTTCGCCGAAGCGGCAAAGGATAGGGGGATCAATGTCATTCACCTCAACATTGGGCAACCGGACATCAAGACTCCGCAGATCGCATTGGAGGCCGTAAAGAACAACGACATAGAAATCTTGGCCTATAGCAGAACCGAAGGTTCCGAGGGCTATAGGCAAAAAATTGCCGGATACTATGCCAATAATGGGATAGAGGTGACCGCTGCGGATATTATCGTCACGATGGGGGGATCCGAAGCCTTGGCATTTGCCATGGGCAGTATAGCCGACGAGGGGGACGAAATTATCGTTCCGGAACCTTTCTATGCCAATTATAACGGTTTTGCCATTGCTGCCGGAATCAAGATCGTGCCCGTGGTTTCACATATCGAAGATAATTTTGCACTTCCTCCCATAGCCGAATTTGAAAAACTGATTACGAAAAGAACCAAGGCCATAATAATCTGTAATCCGGGGAACCCTACCGGATATTTGTATAGTCGGGACGAAATAAAAGAACTGGCCGCCATGGTAAAAAAACACGACCTGTTCCTAGTATCCGACGAAGTTTACCGGGAATTTACCTACGACGACAGGGAACACTACTCCATCCTACAGGAAACGGGATTGGAGGATCATGCCATCATCGTAGACTCGGTTTCCAAAAGATACAGCATGTGCGGGGCCCGGGTAGGTTACCTGGTCTCCAGGAACAAGGAAGTGATCAAGACCGTCCTTAAGTTTGGACAGGCGCGTTTATCCCCACCCACCTATTCCCTGATTGCAAGCGAAGCTGCCCTCGATACCCCAAAAAGTTATTTTAATGAGGTGAGGGAAGAATATAGGTCGAGAAGGGATGTTTTGATTGCCGAACTGGAGCAGATCGATGGTATAAAGGTCGCCAAGCCACAAGGGGCTTTTTATTGTATCGCAGAACTCCCCATTAAAAATGCGGATACCTTTGCCCGATGGCTGTTGGAAAGCTTTCAATTGAATGGTGAAACCGTAATGGTAGCGCCCGCGAGTGGATTTTATACTTCAGAGGGATTGGGCATCAACCAGATACGGATCGCTTATGTACTGGATAAAAGCGACTTGAGAAGGGCCGCTACCATTCTGAAGGAGGCCTTAAAAAAGTATCCAGATCAATGATCGTCCAAGAGCACGTATCCCTAAAGGAATACAACACTTTCGGAATCGAGGCGAAAGCAAGATTTTTTTGTGAGATCAAATCCGTAAACGAATTAAGAAATGCCATACAATTAAAGGGATACCCAGATTTTTTTATCCTTGGCGGGGGCAGCAATATGTTGATTACCCGGGACCTGGACTACCTCGTCCTCTACATCAACATAAAAGGGATAGAAACGGTATGGGAAAATGAAGACCGCATCCGCATCCGTGTCAATGCCGGAGAAAACTGGCACCAAATGGTGCTCTGGACCTTGGAAAGGGACTATGGCGGACTGGAAAATTTATCCCTTATCCCCGGAAATACAGGTAGTGCCCCGATCCAGAACATTGGTGCCTATGGCGTTGAACTAAAAGACAGCTTTGTAGAATGCGAGGCCATGGACATAACGAGCGGGGATCCGATCACTTTTTCCCGGGAGGCCTGTAAGTTTGGATATCGCGACTCCTATTTCAAAAATGAGGGAAAGGGAAAATTCATTATTACTTCCGTACAACTCGAACTTACAAAAAAAAATCACAGGAAACGGTTGGATTATGGGGCGATCGCCTCCCAATTACAATTTCAGGGCATTACGGACCCGAGTATCAGGGATATATCCAATGCCGTTATTGCCATAAGACAAAGTAAATTGCCCGATCCAAAAGAATTGGGCAACAGTGGAAGTTTTTTTAAAAACCCGGTACTGGACCAGAAGGAATTCGATAAATTTATTGGCACCTATCCCACCGCCCCCTTTTATAAGATAACGGCCGGGGAATACAAGATCCCTGCAGGATGGCTAATAGAACAATGTGGTTTTAAGGGGAAAAGGTTTGGCGATGCCGGGATACACGAGCGGCAGGCACTGGTACTGGTAAACTACGGGGGGGCCAGTGGCCAACAGCTGATCGACCTGGCCCATTTGATCAGTGATAGGATATATAAAAAATATCAGATCACCATTGTTCCGGAAGTAAACATAATAAAATAGCCCCTGTTCATTAAAAACAGGGGCTATACCAAACCAAACTAACCAAAAATTAAATGAACAGTTACCAGCTGTACATTTATCCAATAAAATATATAAACGCCGATTATAACAATCAATTTTATAATTTAGCGTTTTCCTATATACGGGACAAACACGGTGCCGGATGTTTTATAGAACACCTTTTTTTGAGAATTTTTCCCTGATATGAGCGTATTACTTGAAAATCATATAATTGAACTTCTTCTGGAACGGAATGACAAAGCCATTTCGTTATTGTACGAACACTATGGGGATACCTTGTTAGGGGTCGCCAATAAAGTGGTCCGCGATGAGGAATTGGCACAGGATGTATTGCAGGAAAGTTTTTTAAAAATATGGAAGAAATCCGATACCTATGACCCTACAAAGGCCAAATTATTTACATGGCTCTTTAGGATCACCCGTAACACGGCCATTGACAAATTAAGAAGTGTAAATACAAAATCGGACAAGGAAATCCAAATGGACGATTCCGCCGTATATAGACTAGGAACGGAAGATGTTATTCCGGAATTGATGGATGTACAGGACCATTTGGACAAGCTGGACGCCAAATACCAAATTGTTTTGGACGCCCTATTTTTTCAGGGAATGACCCAACAGGAGGCAAGCGAGGAATTGGACATTCCCTTGGGCACCATAAAATCCAGATTAAAGATAGGCCTTAGGGAATTAAAGAAAATTTATGGCTCAATACTAATACTGGCAAGTATATTACATGTATTCTTTACCTAGTAATCTATAGACCGGGCTTTCGCCATTTAGGCGGTTATTCGATGGCGTATTCCGCCATACAGTACATTAAAAACCAAAACGATGAAAGACAAAATAAAAATATTCTTGGATTCGGACCTTCTGGAGCAGTACCTGCTAGGGACCACTTCCGATGAGGAGACCCTACAAGCGGAAAGGTACATTGCCATGTATCCGGAGGTGAGGAAAACCTATATAGAATTACAGGAAAACCTGGAGGCCTTTGCCAAAATGCATGCCATTAAGACACCTGAGGGCCTAAAGGATAAAATATTAAATAGGATCGCAGCGGAGAATGCGGGGAGAAAGAAAATATATAAATACTTCATTGCCGCTAGTTTGATCGCCCTGATCTTTAC
>DATGQM010000339.1:0-2700 GCA_035304205.1 Arenibacter sp.
TATACTAAGTTAGAACGGCTAAACCCTTTTCCATACGCTAAAGTTAAATCTATGGACAACTTATCGAGCAGTTGGGTTCCATATTCGGATTTCTCATCACCCTTTTGTTCAAAATCTACAATGTATTGCCCAATATTCCAATAGGTTTGTACCAAAATAGTGTTTATTGCACGAGCGGATTGCGTTCTGCCTTGTTGCAATAGTTCAGAAATGGATGACTTTAATAATTCATAGGATTCATCTCTAGATCTAATGGTTTTATTATTCATTTGATTTTTTAATTAGCTACAACTAATTTGTCTCCCCAATGCAGCAACAAATTTAAATCTCCAGAAGTCTCCGCAGTGCGTAGGCATGATTGTTATCAAATTTACTTAAAAATAAATTTGAACATGAAAACACATTTAAATTTGATCTGGATTTTCTTCAATGTCGGTCAACGTTAAACGTATTGGTGAATTGATGACCTAATTATTTATTGGTGTAAAAATTGGGCTCGTCCCTTTGGACCTGTGCTAGAGCGGTCAAAGTAAAAGAGGTAATTTGTCTATAGCAACAAACCGGGGGATTAATTTGGTTACAAAGTATTGAATAGACCGGTAGGCATATGGCCTATCGCATATTGCTTAAAGCTTATAGCCTACAGCCTACAGCCTACAGCCCTTACACCGGAATTAATTTTGCCTTTTCCGCCCGGTCCCAGTTCCTATGCATGGCTATTGCCTTCACAAATTTGATGGGATCGGCATTGATAAGGAGGGCAATATCATCCTTAAAGTCTATGGCAAATGTTTTATCCAAGAGTTCTTCCCCTTCCTTATCGACGGCAATGGCCTTACAATGTTTTAATGCCTCATTGATAAATTTTAGGAATTTGGAATTTTTCGAAAGGGCATCTATCGATGATGCGCCGCCAGGAATATAAACGGCATCATAAAGGACGCTTTCGGTAGTATCGATGGAGGCCTGTACGTTAAATTGCATCCCCGAATCGCAACGGATGGTGCCGCCATGGGGAGCCACGATATTTACCACTGCATTTTCTTTTTCCAGGATAGATTTTATGGGATTAAAATCCTTACAATTAAAACCGTCCGCTGCCAAGATGGCTATTTGTCGGGTTGCGATACTTTTGAATTTTGTATTGGCCTGACTGAGTGCCGGCGACCGGTCCAAATAGTTTAATTTGGGGCCAGGTTGGAAATCTTCGGTATTGCTATCGGCCCCGATAGCCTGATTTATAGGTCTTTCTATGTCTTTCGGGATTTTCAGCCCTAAATTTGCGGCTACCTGCTTGGCCAGATCATCGTCTATCTGGGCTACCATCCATAACATACGTTCCTTGATATGGTTATGGGTACATTTGCCCAGTTCAAAGGAATAGGCTTCCATTACATGTTTTTTTTCCCAGGGGGCCAAACTTCTATAGAATAGGGCGGGCTGTGAGAAAAAATCGATAAAACTTTTACTTCTGGTCCGTACCTTTTTGGCATCTATACGTTCTTCATAGGATGAAAAGGCCCCTTCCGCCAATTTCGAAAGATGGGGGCAGCCAACTCCCAAGGTGTTCGGGAAATAGGCCGTTTGTCCCTTTGGGATCTCGGTCTGCATCTGTCCGTCCCGTTGGTTATTATAGGAAGGCGCTACCGGTTTGTTAATAGGGATCTGATGGAAATTGGGCGTTCCCAAACGTGAAAGTTGGGTGTCCCGATAGGAAAATAATCGCCCTTGAAGTAAGGGATCGTTCGTAAAATCGATGCCCGGTACAATGTTTCCGGGTAGAAAGGCTACCTGTTCCGTTTCGGCAAAAAAGTTATCGGGGTTCCGGTTCAATGTCATTTTTCCTATGATCTTTACCGGTACCATCTCTTCCGGCACCAATTTGGTGGCATCCAGAAGATCGAATCCGTATTTGTGCTCATCTTTCTCGGGAATGATCTGTAGGCCCAGTTCCCATTCCGGATATTGGCCATTGGCTATGGCATCCCATAGGTCACGCCGGTGAAAATCGGAATCCGCACCACTTATTTTAACGGCTTCGTCCCAACTTACGGAATGGATGCCCAGGACCGGTTTCCAATGGAATTTTACAAAATGGGCCTGTCCCTTATCATTTACCAACCGGTAGGTATGTATACCAAAACCTTCCATCATCCGAAAACTTCTAGGAATCGCCCTATCGCTCATGAGCCAAATCTGATTGTGGAGGGTCTCCGGACTAAGGGAAACAAAATCATAAAAGGTATCATGTGCGGAAGCGGCCTGTGGAATCTCGCGATGGGGCTCCGGTTTTACGGCATGGATCAGGTCGGGAAACTTCATCGCATCCTGAATGAAAAATATGGGCATATTGTTGCCTACTAGGTCCCAAGTACCCTCTTCGGTATAAAATTTCACCGCAAACCCCCGTACGTCCCGGGCCAGATCGGTAGAACCCTTTGATCCCGCCACCGTGGAAAAGCGTACGAATACGGGGGTTGTCCGATTTATATCGGTAAGTATGCCCGCCTTTGAATATTTATCCATGCTTTCATATAATTCAAAAAAGCCATGGGCACCACTGCCACGGGCATGGACAATACGTTCCGGTATCCGTTCGTGGTCAAAACTTGTAATCTTTTCCCTGAGTATAAAATCCTCCAACAAGGTCGAGCCCCGTTCCCCCGTCTTTAAGGAGTTGTTGGTGTCGTTGATCTTTAA